>CAZQSI010000047.1:0-11057 GCA_964596155.1 uncultured Chitinophagaceae bacterium | reverse complement strand
CGTCTCGAAATATATCCGACCGCAGGAACGATGATCGGAAATTCCGGACGAAACGATGCTTCTTCCTGACGCTGCACCGAAGCAGCACGATACACTACCTTCGATGAAGGTTCCGGCTGAGACTCGTACTGTACCGGAGTACTTGGTGCGCTTTCGACCGGAGCCGATAAGGACAACAACGAACCTCCCGAACCGATATCAAAGACGCTGTCGTTCGGGAGCGCTTTCTGACCCAGCGCATTGCGTAATTTGTTGTTGTAATCACGAAGCACAAGTACTTCGCTTGAAATTCTGTTCAGACGTTTTTGCACTTCGTGCAATTCCGAACCGTACCGCTTCTGTAATTGTTCTTCCGACATCGGCAGGAGCAACCCTGCTGGCGTATACACGATCGCAGCAATTGTCAATGAAGCGATCAGAGCAATCGTTCCGCAGCACACCAGCAGTATCGTCAATACAGAGGCTTTGAAGGACCTGGTCGAACCGGTATCTCCATGCGGAATCACCACTATTTCAAACGCATGCTCTTTCGATGCGTGATGATTTCGCTCAGATGGCATTCGCCCTCCCACAAAGCATGTGACTTGATACTCAATTGGACTTCAAATGTAAAAAAAAAGGGGACGAAATGCAACGATATTTTGAGGAGGGAATAACGGCAAGTTATTGTTTATGAATGCGTTGCCGTACTTTTTCATCGATGGAAAGCGCTATTTTCCGCTTAAATGTTCCGCGGGAAAAGTTGAGGGCATTTTGCCTGATCGTCTCAGGATTAAATTTGATTAATGCGAACGAATTGAGGGCTTCCTGGAGAGCTTTCGGCGTTTGTTCATGAAAAAATATTCCCGTCACTCCGTCTATCACCGTCTCAAGAGCGCCTCCTTTTCCGTACGCGATAACCGGTTTTCCGGAGGCCTGCGCTTCGAGCGGGACAATGCCGAAATCTTCGACACCGGGAAAAATCAATGCAGTGCAGTGAGCGTATAATTGAGCCAGCTGATCATCGCTCTGCCATCCGAGAAATTCAATATTCGCGCCAGCCGCGGACCGCAGCGCGGCGGATTCCGGTCCGGTTCCCGCAATAATCAGCCTCTTCCCGTTACGGGTAAACGCTTCAACGGCGAGATCAACCCGTTTGTACGGAACAAGAGCACTGACGATTAAAAAGAATTTGTCATCCGCCGGAGAAAGCAAAAACCGCTCCGTATCCACCGGCGGATAAATCATTTCCGCATCGCGCGAATAATGTTTTTTTATCCTCCCGCGCACCTCTTCCGATATTGCAATAAAGTGAGTGACGTGTGCAGCGGTCCGTACATCCCACCAGCGGAGGAGCGGAGCGATTACTGTCATTGCGGCACGGGTAGCGATTCCCGCTTTTCCTTTTCCGAAATATTGATCGTACATATCCCAAACGTACCGCATCGGCGTGAAGCAATAGCAGATGTGAACGGCACCGCTTTGTACACGGACGTTTTTGGCTACTGCATGACTTGTGGAGATGACCAGATCATATCCGGACAGATCCAACCGAGCGGCGGCAAACGGAAAAAGCGGAAGGTACTTTCTGTAGTGTTTGGTTTTTCCGGGAAGACGGTTGATAAATGATGTGATGATCGGCCGTGACTCAATGACGGCAGACATCGATCCTTTATTATGGAGCAATGTGTAGAGCGGTGCATCCGGATAGAGTTCACACAACACTTCCAGACATTTTTCTCCGCCTCGCATTCCGGTAAGCCAATCATGTACCAAAGCAATTTTCATTCACCAATATACGAAACTTGAACCGACGGCAACAATAGTTTGTTGAGAGCTCTAGCCGGACGGGAATGCAGTGCATCTTGCTTCGACAATAAGCACTGTTTATATTGAAATGAATGTCGTATTCTCCCGAATCATACCGAGCATTATTTCCTTTTCTTCCGTCGGGAAAATTATGGCTGAATCATGCGGCAATCAGTCCGCTGAACATCAGAACCAGGCAGGCGATTGAACGCTACCTGCTTGAAAGATCCGAAGGAGCGATTGAAGACTTTCCCGGAATTGTCGGCATCAGCAAACGGGCAAAGCAGCAGATCGGAAGACTGATCAATTCGCCGGAAGACCGGATCGGTTTTGTCAGCAATACATCGGACGGATTGAATATTCTCGCCAACGGCATCGAATGGAAATCCGGCGACAGAATTTTGCTGAACGACATGGAGTTTCCCGCCAATGTCGTTCCGTTTCTCAATCTGCGCAGACACGGCGTGGAAATCGATTTCGTACGGTGCACGGACGGTGAAGTCCGAACGGAAGATATAGAAGCGGCAATCACTCCGCGCACAAAACTGATTTCCATCAGTTTCGTGCAGTTTTTCTCCGGATTTAAAGCGGATCTGCCGGCAATCGGAACCATCTGCAGGGAAAAAGGAATCATCTTTTGTGTGGATGCAATACAGGGCGTCGGTTCAGTGCCAATCGATGTTGCGGAGTCCCGAATTGACTTCCTCTCCTGCGGCGGACATAAATGGCTGCTGACAATGATGGGAATCGGTTTCGTCTATCTCACCAAAGAAATGCAGGACCGGATTACGCAGGCATCCGTCGGATGGACAAGCAACAAGCATTATTTCACCAATCTCTTCGATTACCGGATTGATGTTGAAGAGTCCGCCCGGCGGTATGAAAATGGCGCACAGAACAGCATGGGAATCGTTGCAATGGAAACATCGGCGGCGCTGCTGAACGAGATCGGCGTTTCTACAATACATGCTCATCTGCTCTCATTGACGGAACGCGTGTTTGAATTTGCCGACACCGAAAGTATCACTGCGGTGACGCCGCGCGATAGAGACAAACGATCAGGAATCGTGTCGTTGAAACTTGATAACGCTGAAAAGATTTTTGAATCACTGACCAAAAAGGAATTCATCGTCTCTCTCCGCGAAGGAGTGATCAGGATTTCTCCCCATTTTTACAACACGGCGGATGATATGGACCGCCTTTGCGCTGCTCTGAAACAAGAGTTGCCGTGACGCATCACTTCATTCGATACCTATGAGCATATTGCTGATCATCATATTTGTCATCCTCTCGTTTCTCGTCACCTGTTCCGCGCTTGTGTTCGTGGTCGGACCGATCATGCTGCTTCACCCGCGAAGGCGCAGCGGACACTTCTACCTGCACCGGGGACTGCCGATCTCGCCGCACCAGCTCGGACTTTCATTCACCGATTTCCGGTTTCCGGCTGCGGACGGCAATTCGCAATTAAGTGCATGGTTTATTCCCGCCGAACAGCCGGTCGGCACGATCATTTATCTTCACGGCGTTGCCGACAATAAAATGAGCGGTCTGCTTCTTGCAAAAGTATTTCATGACCGTCAGTTTAATGTGATGCTGTATGATTCGCGCGCACATGGCGAAAGCGGAGGAAAATATTGTACATACGGTTATCATGAAAAGTTTGATGTTCAAAAAGCGATTGATCAGCTCGGCATTATCGGCGCCGAACGAAATCTCGACATAGGAAACATCGGTCTGTTCGGCACTTCCATGGGTGCGGCAATTGCCCTTCAGGCCGCCAGCATCGATGCACGAATCAGAGCGATTGTCTCCGAAGCGTCGTTTGCCACTCTCCGTCAAATCACCGTTGATTATCAGAAACGGCTGATGAGACTTCCGTGGCATTTTCTCCGGAATATCGCAATGAAGCGGAGCGAAGCAATTGCAGACTTCAAACACAGAGAAGTTTCTCCGTTATCGGCCGTATCGAACATCCATGTTCCGATATTGTTCATTCACGGCATCGAAGATAAGTTTATTAAGTATCAGTACACGCAGGAATTATACACCGCTGCCAATAGCCCCAAGGAAGTTTGGTTTGTTGCCTCGGCCAACCATAACGACGTTCACGCAGTCGGAAAGTCCGTTTACGAAGAGAGAATAGCGGCCTTTTTCCTGACACATCTCGTCGGCCAAAAAAAATAACGTAAATACGTTATTGCTCTTCATACAATATTTTCATTGTTTTGCTCTACACTCGGAGCATTCATGAAGCATTCGGCTTTCCTCTTTTTTTCCTTTTCGGTGATGCTCGTGTTCTATGGATGCATTGAAAGTCCGACAACTGGACCGAATACATCGGTAGGACCGCCGCCGCCAAACTTTTTTCTGGATCAAAATTATCCCAATCCCTTTTCGGATACGACACGGATCAAATACGGGGTCCCTTCATCAACCACACTGTCAATCATTGTGTACGATCAGTTTCGGGAAGAAGTGCGGACCATTGTCAGCAATAATTCCCACAGTGCTGGTCAATTCGTTGCGCTGTGGGACGGAAAAGACCGCCGTGGATACAGTGTGAAAGCCGGAACATATTTTTTCGAAATGCGGGGATATGTTCCGCATGCAGCCATCATTGTGGTCACTGCAATAAAACAATAGGTATCTTCATGAAACTTTCCATCGCCGTATTTCTGATGATTGTTCCCTTTCTCGCCCCGGCTCAGGAGGGCGCCGATACGGTGATGACGAATGTTGCTCCCTCTATGTTCGGCGTTGGATTTCAAATCGGACCGACGTTCATCAATCCAGACTATATTAATAATCAAATCGAGTTTGTGAATCAGGCGACAAATTCTTCGATGCGTCCCATTCGGGATGCAGCCCTGTGGAGCGTCTGGCTTTCCGTGCGTCCGAAAAATGTTTATAACTATGTTTCGTTCCGTGCGGAATATATCTCGAATACGCGTTCATATACCTCCGTCACGCAAATGACTGATCACACAGGAGCAAACAGCGGTACAATGGAAACATCCGTGACGACTCGATACACGCTCTATCCGCTTTCGCTGAATGTCGGTGCGGTCATACCGAAAACGGCAGCCAAATTCGAAATCGGCTTTCTCTATGCATTCGCAGTGATGAATGAAACGGGAACCATGCAGAACGGCGGTGGATATGATAAACAATTTGACGGAGAAGGATTTGGACTCCGGACATCACTGCAGTTTTTGTTTCCGCTGCAGGATAAGTATGCCGGTACGATTGATGTGGGGTACAGGTATTTATCAATCAGCGAGTTCCGCGATGAACGGGGAAATTCACTGAAACATTTTGTTGCCGATTACTCCGGTGTTATTTTTTCTCTTGGACTTTCGTACGGCATGTAATCACTTCTGCAGCACTGCTTTCACCACACATTCGATGTGGTAGGTGTGCGGAAACATATCCACCGGCTGCACGATGTCAACAACATAACCGTCCGAAGCAAGCATCTGCAGATCACGCGCCATCGTGGCGGGATTGCAGCTCACGTAAACGATCGTCGGAACTTTCATCCTCCCCAGTTCTTCCACCGCCTTTGGATGCATACCGCTTCTCGGCGGATCGACAATGATTACATCGGGATGCGCATACCGCTCCTTCCATTGAACTTCCTTGGTGAGTAAATCCTTCAGATCTCCCGCAATGAATTCGCAGTTGGTGATCCCGTTCAGCTGAGCATTTTTCCGCGCGTTGAGAATTGAGCTTTCGACCAGTTCAATGCCGATCACCTGTCGAACCGACTCCGAAATAAAAATTCCGATGCTGCCGGTTCCGCAGTAGAGATCGTACACCACCATTTCCGGTTTCAGTCCGGCAAAATCTTTTGCAATCGAATAAAGCCGTTCCGCCTGTCGCGTATTCGTTTGAAAAAATGAATTGGCGGAAATTTCAAAGCGATAGCGTCCCAGTGTATCGTGAATGATTCCGCTGCCGTGATAAATTTTTTCGTACTCTCCCACCGCCACCTGCGATTTCCGTTTTGTCACGTTGTTGATCACCGTTGTGATGGTCGGAAATTTCCGCACCAGCATCGCAGTGAGACGCTCCATTACCTCCGGTGAATCCTGAAACGAGACGACATTCACCATCACATCGCCGGTGTTTTTCCCCTCGCGGATGACCAGGTTGCGGAAATACCCGTTCTCTTCATCGGGAGAGTAGGCCGGAATATTGTTGGTGAGCGCAAAATCACGCACGGCATTCAGGATGCCGGCGCTGATCTCCGATTGCAGAAAGCACTCGTCAATATCAAGCACCTTGTCCCACCGTTGGGGCACATGGAATCCGGCGGCAAAATGATTCTCGAGTCCTTCCGGAATTTCCTTCTGCGCCATATCCTTCTCTGTCCGCCACGGTTTGTCGCTGAACGAAAATTCCAGTTTGTTTCGATAGAAAAAACTTTCTTCGGAGCCGATGATGGGCCGGATGTTGAGTCCGGAAAATCCGCCGATCCGCTCAAGAGCATCAATCACATGCTGTTGTTTATACTCCAGCTGAGTCGAATAATTGACATGCTGCCATTTGCAGCCGCCGCACGTGCCGAAATATTTGCAGCGGGCTTCCGTTCTCTGCGGGGACGGCGTAACCAATTCCACCATTTTTGCTTCGGCATATTTTTTTTTCGTTTTGTATACTTTTGCCTTCACCACGTCGCCGGCAATTGCCCCCTCCACGAAGACGACAAAACCGTCGACGCGTGCCACACTTTTCCCTTCAAATCCCGTTGATTCGACGGTCAGTTCGATAATATCGTCTTTGTGTATTTCCATCATGTCCTTTACTGCTGATTGACAGTGCGTCCGGACTGTCGGCACTCGAAGCCGGACGTACTGCCTTAAATTAAATCTACCATCGATCCGAATTCCGGATCGAAGAGCCGCTTATACGTTCTGATCGCAAATCCGTCCGTCATGCCGGCAATATAATCGCAGAGCAGTCTTGCCCGGTGATGCTCGGAGTTTGCCGTACGAAAATTCTGCTCCACATATGCCGGAAGAAGATTCAGCTTTGCCGGAGACGCTCCCAGATAATTTTCCGAGAATGTCGTGAAAATCCGCGTCAGCAGATAATCGCCTTTCTTTTCCAGCTGGTGAAGCTGAGGGGATAGAAAAACGAGATCGAGAGATAATTTCTTAAACATCGATGACTCTTTCGCCGCCGGTTCGTCGATGACAAGATCAAACCGGTATCGGTTGGTTCGTTCACTCATGATGTTGTTTGTTTCCCGGACGCTGCACGATTCAATGTATGTTCCTATTTTTCCGGAGAGATACCGTTCGACGGAACGGTTCTTCATCGCATCGAACAGCATTGCAAGACTGTTCTGTTGAAACTCATCCAGTGAAGATTGTTCCGCCCAGCGCTCGATGTTATTCCGTGTGATGAAACCTGAATGAATCCCGTCCGCCACATCATTAAGGGAGTATGCCACATCATCCGACCAGTCCATCACCTGACATTCGATGCTGCGGAAGTGATCGCGTTTTTTTCCCGCTTCCATCACCGACATCAGATCAATACCGTCGAAGACAAAATCAATGAATGGTTTCTGTTCGTTGTAAATGAAATGATTTTTTGGATTGTCAAGTTCTCGGAACAATGTTTTGTATTTCAGCACGCCATCCAGAAATGCACGGGTCGGATTCATTCCTTTGCGGGTGACGGTGTCCGAATAGATCGTCTCGGTCAGCATCCGGAGCGTTTGTGCGTTTCCTTCAAAGCCGCCGTACGGTTTCATAACCGCGTGCAGCGTCCGCTCACCGGCATGTCCGAACGGCGGATGTCCGAGATCGTGAGAGAGACACACCGCTTCGACCAGATGAGGATCAATATAAAAGGTATCGGAAAAAAACGGACTTGTTCTCTGCAGCCGCGTGCAGATGGAACGACCGATCTGCGCCACTTCAAGAGAGTGAGTAAGACGAGTCCGGTAAAAATCATACTCTCCCGAAAGAAATACCTGCGTCTTTGCCTGCAGCCTGCGAAATGCTGCCGTGTGGATGATCCTGTCCCGGTCCCGCTCAAACGGCGTCCGATGATCTTCCTTCCTCTCTTCGTTTTGGCATTCGGTATCGAATGCAGTGTAAAATGTATTGTTCATAACTCTTCGTTTTCGTGAATATGCGGCCGGCGTTTTATGTTACACGGCTTGCGCCCTGTTTCTGAATTGAATTCTTGCAACAAAGAATGTTGTCGGAACCGTTATCAGGAGAATACCGGCAACCGTTTCCGCGCTGAATGATCGGTCCCACACCACAATATCGAACACCGTTGCAAATGCCACCTGCGCCAGTCCGACGGTGGAGTTTTGCGCCGGATTGCCGAGCATATAGGCACGGGTCATTGCCAGCTGCGCGGCGCTGCCGGTGAAACCCACACCCAATAAACTGAGAATCACCGGGTATGTGTAATTGGAGCCGTTGACCAGTTCGCCCAGCGACGGAATCATAACGATGAATGTGATAATGCTTGCGACGCCGGTAAAGTGCGCCACCACCGTCGTCGGATGGAGATCTTTCGTACGGTGCAGATTATACACGGCAATCGCCGCAAACAATGCCTGCACGATCCCGACGACGATCGCAAAATTTCCCTGATCAAAATGCGGCTGCTGAATAAAATAGACTCCCAGAATTCCGCACAGAATGGAAAACAACACGGACCGCGGCACGGCCTGATTAGCCACGAATGCGATGATCAGCGCCATCCAGATCGGCATAAGATTCACCAGCGACGTCGCCTCGGCAAGCGGAAGATTGGCAAAGATATAGAATGTACAAAGGATCGACAGCGAGCCCACAATGCTTCTCCACCACAACGACGAGGGGACTTTCAAAAAAACGAGCGGTTTCCTGGTTGCATATGCCAGCGCAAAGACGATAACGAAATTGATAAATGCGCGGGCAAATCCGGTGATGCGCCAGTCGAACGTTTCCTTCAATGAATGCGTGAATGCTCCCATCAGCGCGAAACAAAATGCACTGAAGAGCATCCAGCCGAGAGCGGAAATATTTTTATGATTGATCAAGGGTACGAATGGGGTTGTTGCTCTGAATCAGAGGCCGCGAAACCGAAACGGAAGAGCGAACATTATGATTCGAGATCCGCTGATACATTCTCCCACTCCTCCATTAATTGAGCCAGCTTTTTTGTCACCGTTTCATATTTCGCGGTGATTGTTTTTGCTTTTAAAGGATGCTTGATAAATTCTTCCCCCGTCATCTTTTTTTCCAAGCGCGCTTTCTGCTCTTCAGCCGTTGCGATCTCTTGTTCCACCTGTTCGAGTTTCTTCTTCAATTGATGCATATTCTTTTTCGGCTTTTCCGGTTGAGGAATTGTGCCGTGCCGGACAGGTTCCATTGTTTCCCCGCTGCGCGGTTGAGAAGCCTGTTTTTCCGCATTCTTTTTATCCGCTTTCAACTGTTCGTTGTCCGCTGCAAGTTGCTTCTTCTCGGCTTTCTTCCTTGCAATGTATTCGCTGACGTTGCCGAGATATGTTTTCACGCCGCCGTTGGGAGAAATTTCCAATACTTTGTTCACAATGGAATCAAGAAACGCGCGGTCATGCGACACGATCAAATACGTTCCGTCGAATTCCTTCAATGCTTCCTGAAGTACTTTCTTGGACCGCATATCAAGATGGTTGGTCGGTTCGTCCATAATCAGGAAGTTTGCCGGTGCGAGAAGCATTTTCGCCAGCGCCAGCCGGCTTTTTTCTCCTCCGGAAAGAACCTTCACCTTTTTAAAGACATCGTCTCCTTTAAACAAGAACGATCCGAGTATCGTCCGCAACCGCGTACGAATTTCTCCCTCGGCAACTTCATCCACGGTTTGAAGCACTTCTTTGCTGAGATCGAGTTCATCCGCCTGATGCTGTGCAAAATACGAGACGATAACGTTGTATCCTTCGGTGCGCTCCCCTCCCTGGAACGGCTCGACGCCCGCAGCAATTTTAGAAATTGTCGATTTGCCGGCGCCGTTTACTCCGACGATGGCAATCCTGTCTCCCCGTTCAAATGTGTACGTCAGATCCTGGTAGACGACATTGTCGCCGTATGCTTTGCGGATATTTTTCAATTCCATCACAATGCGGCCGCTCGGCTGCGCCTGTGGAAAGTGAAAATGAATTTCATCCTCCTCGTCCTCGATTTCGATCAGTTCCACTTTTTCCAGCTGCTTGACGCGGCTCTGCACCTGACGCGCTTTGCTCGCCTTGTACCGGAAGCGGTCGATAAACTCCTGCGTCTGCTTCAGCTGCGATTCCTGATTTTTTTTCGCGTTCATCATCAGTTCTTTACGAAGCACCCGTTCTTTTTCGTAGAACGAATAGTTACCGGAGTAAATTTCCATGTTGCCGAGCGAAAGAGCGCAAGTTTTTTTCGTGAGTGAATCGAGAAAGGCACGGTCATGTGAAATGAGCATAATTGCGCCGTTGTAATTGCGGAGGTAATCCTCCAGCCATTGCAGCGATTCAATATCCAGATGGTTCGTCGGTTCGTCGAGCAGCAGTACGGAAGGTTCCTTCAGCAGCAGTTTTGCCAGAGCAATGCGCATCTGCCATCCCCCGCTGAACTCGCGGACATTCTTCTCCATATCCTCCACGGAGAATCCAAGTCCCATCAGCACCGTTTCAATTTTCGATTTCAGTCGGAATGCATCGGCATCCTCCTGCTTGTGCTGAAGTTCGCTGATAATTTCCATCAGCTCCATATACTCATCGGAGGTGTGATCGGTGACGGCAAGTTTTTCGTACGCTTCGTTCAGCTCCTGCTCAATCAGCAGCACATCTTCAAAGGCGGACTCCACTTCCGTATAGAGCGAAGCGTCCGAATCAACCACCGCATCCTGCGGCAGATAGCCGACCGAGACGAAGCGTGCTTTGTTGACGCTTCCTTCCATCGGAGGATTGATACCCGCGATAATCTTCATCAACGTCGATTTGCCGGCGCCGTTGCTGCCGACAAGTCCGATGCGGTCATGAGGATTGATGGTAAACGAAATGTCGTCGAACAAGTACCGTTCGCCGAAGTTGACGGTGAGGTTGTTTAATGAAAGCATTGAATGTTTGTCTATATCCTTTTCTGAAAAACCAGCTACAATATAAGAAAAGTTATGGTGGGATGGATATGAATTGTATTCGAAATGGGAATGTCCAGAGTCGGACATTATGCAGCCTAGGGTTTACAGGAACCTTTTCATCGCTTTCCTCACCTGCTCCTCGTCCATTCCAAAATAATGCCCCA
>CAZQSI010000046.1:0-22982 GCA_964596155.1 uncultured Chitinophagaceae bacterium | reverse complement strand
GTAATGTACTTAGAGACGGCGATGTTTTCGTACGCATTTTCCACATTTGCAAAAGGAACAGTACGAAGAGTCCGGCCGTACGTCTATGGAACTGATGCTCCGCAGTCAATAAAATTGGAAAGCGACGCCCGCCGCTCATTTTTTTCGGGACATGCAACCTGGTCATTTTCTACGGGAGTGTTTTTTGCGTCTCTCTTTTCGGAGTATCATCCGAATGACGACCGGAAAGCGTATGTGTGGGGCGGTGCGCTGGGGATTGCCACTGCCGTATCTCTCCTCCGTGTCACATCAGGGGAACATTTTATTTCGGATGTTGCGGTTGGGGCTGCGGTGGGCAGCGCCGTCGGATATGTTATTCCCCTGCTGCACCGGAACGAATCGTCCGATGTGACTCTTCTGCCGTATCTCTCGCCGTTCTCTGCCGGGGCAACGCTTTCATTTCGGGTACAATAAAAAGAGGCGGATGTTGTTCCGCCTCTCATTCATAATTCTAAGTTATTGAACTGTCCGTTTACGGTCTGCCTCCGGGTCCTCCATGACCTCCGCGTCCGCCGTGTCCGTGTCTGCGGGGATGTTTATTCCAAAATTCTGTGACCCATCGTTCGAACTTCACGATCTGATCTGCTGTTAAGATCAGCTTGATGGATGCGACAAACTCTGCACGCGCTTCAACGACCAGTACTTTTGCTTCCGCCCTGGTGATGACGCTGTCGTGGACCTGTGTCCGGATGTTCTTCAATGTTTCAAACATGGTTCCGGCATATACTTTAGCACTGTCAAATTGTGCATCGGTTAATTCAAGATATGTCTTCAAATGACCGAGCATTCTTCCATGCCGAACAGAATCATGCGCCGATCCTTCGCCTTTCATAACGCTTAATTCCGCTTCGGTGGTGATGGTTGCTTTATACATAGATTCTTCACCGTAGAGTGCGTCACTAAGATAATTTTGTTCGACAGGATTGCTCTGATCACATCCGACAAGCAAAAGTGCGAAAAGGGCAGGAATGATCATGTATTTCATATGTTTTTTCCTTTTGAGTTAGTGAAAGAAATGGTGGTCGTCGTTCTGTCGATAATATATCAAGGAGTGTGCCAGAGAAGATTATGGGGATTTTTAAAGATTTTCGGCGCACGGAAAAAACAGGACCATGCAAATATTGCACAGTGCATGCATGAGATGCACAAAAAAAAACCATCCCGATAACGGGATGGTTCTTCGATCGTAACCGAATATGCCGATTATTTTACTTTGACATCGATTGTTCTCGGTTTTGCTTCTTCGGATTTCGGCAGCGTGAGCGTCAAAATACCGTTGGCATAGTGAGCATCGATGTTGTTCGGCTGAATTGTTCCGGGAATGGTGAACGAACGTTCGAATGATCCGTAGCTTCGTTCGATCCGATGATAATTCCCCTCTTTCTTTTCCAATTCATTCTTCTTTTCACCGCGAATCGTCAGAAGATTGTTTTCGAGGGTGATTTTCACATCATCCTTTTCCATTCCGGGCAATTCCGCCTTCAGGATGTAGGCGTCATTCTGTTCGACAATATCAACTGCCGGACTCCAATCTCGGGAAAAGAATGAATCGCCCGTCAGAAGGTCGCCGCGGAAAAAGTCATCGAAGATTCGGTTCACATCATATTGCAATGACTGCAGACCGCGAAACGCCGGATATTCTCTGTCCCAGCGCGACACTTCTTTTGTCGGATTTCTCTTGATCAGTGACATAATGCTTCTCCTTTCTTTAATGATGTTGATATGTGATGAATAATATTGAATTAATTGATTGTGATTTGTTTCGGAAGATACTGCTGCTTTTTGTTCAGCGTTATCGTCAGCACTCCAAGTTCGTATTTCGCATCGACATGATTTGTATCGATGTTGGTTGCAAGGGCAAACTCGCGGTGATACCGTCTGGACACATTCGATGTCTCTTGTCCCTCTTCTTCAATGTTCGCCGATACGTGGAGCGTGGCGTTTTCAATTTTTGCTGAAATGTTCTCCTTATCCGCGCCGGGAATATCAACGGAAATAACATATGATCCTTCAGTTTCCATGATATTAACGGCAGGAATGATCGTCTGAACATTGGTGGATTCTGTGCTTCCGTTCTTCATTGTGTTCATTCCTTTCACTCCTTTATTTAATGGCAATCTGTTTTGGTTTTGCATTTTCGTGTTTCGGCAGAACAACCGAGAGAATGCCGTTTTCCTGCACGGCCGTCACTTTTTCCGCTTCAACGGAGTACGGTAAACGGATGGACCGTTCGTACGTGCCATATGATATTTCGTTTCGGATCCATTGTTCGTTGTTCCCCAATGCGGGCTCTTTTCGTTCCGCTGAAATGGTAAGTGCTCCGTCATTAAGTTTCAGCGCAACATTGCTTTTGTCCACGCCCGGCAGTTCCACCCGGATGGTCACCTGATCTCCGGAATCCTTCATGGACATTGCTCCGAATCGACCAGACCGCACCGAATAATCTGCAGCGGGGATTGAAACCGCATTCGCATTGATCATCGAATCGATTTCATCAAAGATTGACGTGAAGGGTTTGAATTTGACTAACATATGTGTACTCCTTATTTGTACCGCCGAAGCGGAATCAGTTATTGGATTTGTTACGGTTAATGTTTGCCATACAATAAATCAATCAGTGTGCCAAACCAAAAACCGCTGAAATTCAGTATTTTTTTTATTCTGAAGGAAAATATTCTGAAATCATGTCAGAGTATTGCGACACAATTTCATTTTAAATTGATAATTGGTCAGAATTTTCTGTCACAAATTTCATTTTAAAATAATAACGCCTTCCCGAATGATCCGGAAAGGCGTTGAGGATTGAAAAAAAATTATTTAATGCTGCTCAGCGAGCCACCGTTCAGCATCCAGCGCAGCCATGCATCCAGTGCCTGCAGCGGTGACCGCCTGACGGTAATAGTGATCGGCAACATCACCGGCGGCGAACACTCCTTCGATATTGGTTTTCGTGGAGCCGGGCTGCACTTTTAAATATCCGTTGTCGTGCATATCAAGAATGTTTTTAAAGATGTCGGTATTCGGTTTGTGTCCGATCGCAAGAAAAAGTCCGTCCGCCTTCACTTCTTTCGTTTCTCCCGTTTTGACATTCTTCAGTTTCAATCCTGTCATTTTCTTTTTATTATTCTCTACCGTTCCAAGCACTTCTTCGACAACCGAGTTCCATTCGACCGAGACTTTCGGATTGTTCAGCACGCGGTCCTGCATCACTTTGGATGCGCGGAATTCTTCCCGTCGGTGAACAAGCGTCAGTTTGGAAGCAAATTTTGTCAGAAAGCTTGCCTCCTCCATCGCCGTGTCTCCTCCCCCCACAACATACACTTCTTGATTGCGGAAAAAGAATCCGTCGCAGGTAGCGCAGGCCGAAACGCCGTAACCGGAGAATTTTTTTTCGGAATCAAGTCCGAGCCATTTTGCCGATGCACCGGTCGCGACGATCACAGCATTAGCGGTATATTTCTGCTCATCCGACCAGAGAGTAAACGGACGCTTCGAGAAATCAACTTTGGTAATCACTTTGTATTCAGATTCCGCCCCGAAACGGAGCGCCTGTTTCCGCATCACGTCCATCAGTTCGGGACCCATGATGCCGTTTTCAAATCCGGGATAATTCTCCACTTCCGTGGTGATGGTCAGTTGTCCTCCCGGCTGAATTCCTTCAAAGATGAGCGGATTTAAATTAGCCCGGGATGCGTATAATGCGGCGGTGAATCCGGCCGGACCAGATCCGATAATGATAACTTTTCGATGAGTGTCTGACATTCTGTTTCCTTTTCAATTCTGCGTTTGGTATTGATATTGTATTCGATTCTGTTTTGTATAATTACTTTTTCTTCGGCGCACCTTCTTTAACAACAACGGCATTGCGAATAATTCCCTCTTTCTTCGTTCTTTTGACGGGAGAGTGTTTAAATCTCCTCGCAAATTCTTCGCCAGAAATGTTGATCAGGCTGTCCAGATCTGGGTCAATATTCCATTCCCTCGGTGCATACTCGGTCCGGTTGCTTTCCTGTTGAAATCTATTCCACGGACAGACATCCTGGCAAATATCGCAGCCGTACACCCATTGATCAAACTGCTTCCCGAGCGTCTCCGGTATTTCGCCCCGATGCTCGATGGTGAGGTAAGAAATACATTTGTTGCTGTCCACAACATACGGCTCATTGATTGCTCCGGTCGGACAGGCGTCGATGCATGCGGTGCACGATCCGCAGAAATCTTCCATCGGCTGATCGGGATCGAGTTTAAGGGTGGTGATGATTTCGCCGAGAAACACCCAGGAACCGAGCTCTTTGGTGATCAGATTCGTATGCTTCCCCTGCCATCCCAGTCCCGCTTTTGCCGCCCAGACCTTTTCCATCAGCGGTCCGGTATCCACGTAATATCGGCCGTCGGATTCCGGTGCCAGTTGTTTGATGCATTCAAAGAGCGTTTGGATTCTTTTTGTCACATGGATGTGGTAATCATCCCCCCAGGCGTAACGGGAAATTTTTCCCTGATGCTGATTCGGCCGGTGCGGTGTGGATCCGTAATAATTGAGTGCGACGCAGATGACCGAGGCGGCTCCCGGAACGATAACACGCGGATCGGTCCGTTTCTCCGTATTCGTTTCCATCCACTGCATTGACGCATGATACCCACGCCGGAGCCATTCCTTCAGCCGATCTGATTCCTCACCCAATGCATCGGCTCGGGCAACGCCCACCGCATCGAATCCCAATTCCAGCGCTTTTGCTTTTATCTGCTCGGTCAAGGTCATAATGATGCCGGTGGATTATTGTGAGCCGCGGTAGTTTTGCTGCCCAATCGCGCCGGGTCAGAACAGCAGATGAACGGCACCGTTTTTTACTTCAGTTTGTATGACTCTTACTTTTCCGCTTGCATTCGTGGAAATTCCCGTCCTCACATCATACGACCAGCCGTGCATGGGACATGTCACAATGCCATTCTCAAAATGTCCCTCATGCAATTTCTGAAACTGCTGGTGTGGACAACGATTGGTAATTGCGCAGATGCGACCATCCACTTTAAACAATGCAAACTCTTCCATGTCCGCAACCACTTTTTTGCCGCGGTGTTCGCTGACTTCTTCTTCCCTGCACACGCGGTATGAATTCATTGGCGATGAGTGTTGAATGTTCAGAGCGTTAATCGATCTTTTACCGTCAATCCCTTGTCCGTTGTTTGAAGCGTCACGGCGGCAGTTTCGGGATCATGTTCCAGAAAGAGGATCCACCCTTCCCGTTCCGCACGGGGGAGCAGTCGTTTTTTTTCTTCAAGCGTTACGAGAGGTCTGAGATCGTATCCCATAATATACGGAAAGGGAATATGCGATGCGGTGGGTACTAGATCGCAGCAGAACAACAACGAGGTTGTTCCGTCCGTGATAAACGGCAGCTGCTGCGCTGCAGTGTGTCCGTTGCAGACAAAAAGCGAGATACCGGGAAATAATTCCTGTTCTCCTTCGGTCAGGACGAGCATTTCCCGTTCGTGCAGCACCATATAATCGTCCTTCATGAAACTTGCGCGGTCGCGGTCCGTCGGATGCTGCGCCGCCTCCCAGTGAGCTTTCTGGACGTAATGCACTGCGTTTGGAAACGCCGGTACAATTGCCCCGTCGACCCGTTTCGTACTGCCGCCGCAATGATCAAAATGAAGGTGCGTCAGAATCACATCGGTAACCTTCTCCGGTGTGACGCCGAGCGCGGCAAGTGACTGTTCCAGCGAATGAGTTGACTGATCCAGGCGGTAAATATCTTTCAGCTTGTCGTTCCATTTCGTACCGTTTCCGGTATCGACGAGAATCGTTTTACCGTTGCCGCGGATGAGCAGACAGCGGGCGGCAAGCGTAATCCGCTGCCGGTCGTCGGGAGGATTGGTCTTGGACCAAAACACCCACGGCACCACTCCGAACATAGCTCCTCCGTCGAGCGAAAAACGACCGGTATCGACTGCATTCAGCGTATATGGACCAATTGTCATTCAGTGTTTCCCAAAATGAAAAAGTCGGTTCATTCCATGAACCGACTTTTTACCAACCATGTATCATTCAGATTATTTTCTGAAGCGTGAATTCGAAGCGCTAAGTTCAGCGAACGCGCGTTCCGGATGAATTTCTTTTGCGCGTGCAAACAAGACTGCTTCATCTTCCGGACGATTCGGATCGGGAATACAGCAATCCACCGGACAAACGGCGGCGCATTGTTCCTGATCGAAATGTCCTACGCACTCGGTGCACTTTTCGGGAACGATATAATACAGATCGTTCGAAATCGCATCAACCTTCTGACCTTTAAATTCATATTGAACGCCTCCGGCATAAATCGCCGTGTTCGGACATTCCGGTTCGCATGCTCCGCAGTTAATACACTCTTCTGTGATGAACGTTGCCATAAATTTTTTCTCCTCGGGGTTAACTGTACAACAATAAAATAATAGTAAAAACTTGATCGAAACTCAATATCGGATGAAATCGGACAACAGAATCTTCAATTCGAGACGCCATTCCTGTTGATGTATTACAAGTATTTCTTTTCAACAATCGTGCCATTTGCCCCGAAAACATAGAGCAACGGAGCGCCAGTCGGTATATTTAACTCTAAAACCTGTTCTTTTGTGAGATTATCAAGATGCATGACGATCGACCGGAGGCTGTTGCCGTGGGCCGCAACGATGATATTTTTCCCATTTTTGATTTCAGGAAAGATATTTTTCTCCCAATAAGGAAGAGTTCTGGCCGCCGTATCTTTCAGACTTTCGCTGATTCCTTCCGGATTCAGTTCCGTCTTCTCTTTCGGCGGCGGGATATCGAAACTTCGGCGCCAAATTTTTACCTGCTCATCCCCGTATTTTTTTGCCGTCTCCGCTTTGTTCAAACCCTGCAGTGCGCCGTAATGACGTTCGTTGAGTGCAATATCATACTCAATCGGAATATCAGTCTGACCGTTTGCCTGCAGAATGTAGGTGAGCGTGTCGTTGGCGCGTTTCAATTTTGACGTGAATGCTTTATCGTACCGATATGCGGCGAGTTTCGTACCCGCAGCTTTTGCTTCTTCGATTCCTTTCGGCGACAATGGTACATCCACCCAACCGGTAAAACGATTTTCCAGATTCCATTGTGATTCGCCGTGCCGAATTAAAATAACGTTAGACATAAATTCATTAATCCTTTCAAAGTGTTCGTACAACAGTCAAATATAACGATTAATCTTCCGGATAAAAAGAGCGGCGAGTTATTTGACGGTAAAATAGCGCGCTTCCGGATGATGGACAATAATCGCATCGGTCGACTGTTCCGGTTCGAGCATGAACTCGTCGGAGAGGCGGACGCCGATCTCTTCCGGCTGCAGCAATGCAAAAAGTTTCGTATGATCTTCCAGGTTCGGACAGGCGGGGTAACCGAAACTGAACCGCGAACCGCGGTACCCCTGACTGAAGAGCCGTTTGATTTCTTTCGCATCGTCTCCAGCAATACCCAGTTCCTCGCGAATTTTTTTGTGCCACAACTCGGCAAGCGCTTCGGCCGTTTCGACGCTTAGTCCGTGAAAATAGAGATACTCCTTATAATCATTCGCCGCATACAATTTTGCGGAATGTTCGGACGCTGCGGCTCCCATGGTGACCATGGAGAACGCCACGACATCGACCAATCCGGTTTCCTTCGGCACAAAATAATCGGAGAGACAGAGGAACCGGTCCTCTTTTTGTCTCGGAAAAGTGAACCGCAACCGTTCGGTTTTCCGATCATCATGATAAATAACAAGATCATTTCCTTCCGCATTGCAGGGGAAATAGCCGTAGACCACTTTCGGCTGCAGCAGCTTTTCCTCTATCGCCTGCTGCTTTAAACGTTCGAGATCGGGCCGGACTCTTTCATCGACTTCCTTACGGTATTCCTCCTCGGAGCGTTTTCCTTTCCGAACCTGCCATTGACCTTTGATGAGCGCCGCTTCGTTGATGTACGGATATATATCGTTGAGGGAAATTGCATCCACAACTTTTCGTCCCCAAAACGGCGGAACGGGAATTGTGATCTTAGTGGAGACATTAGATCGGACCTGCGGTGCCGGATGTTCTTTCAATGCTGCGGCGATCTTCGCTTCGGAACCGGTCAATAATTCTTCACCGTCGTCAACAACTGCAACAGGCGCCGAATCCGATGAATAAAAACTTTCAAGGCCTTTCGTCTTCAGCTGCTCCATGAAACGGAGTCCGTCAAACGCATCGCTCGCATACAACACTGTTCCTTTATAGAGCGAACGGAGATCCTGTTCAACGAAACGTCTTGTTAATGCGGCGCCGCCGAGTACGACGGGAGGTTTCAATCCCCGTTCGTTCATCAGTTCAAGGTTTTCTTTCATGATTGCGGTTGATTTTACCAGCAAACCGCTCATTCCGATCGCATCGGCGTTATGTTCCTCCCAGGCGGCGATGATATTCTCCAGCGGCTGTTTGATGCCAAGATTGTACACTTTATAGCCGTTGTTGGTGAGAATGATATCAACCAGATTTTTTCCGATGTCGTGAACATCTCCCTTCACCGTCGCCAGCACCATCGATCCCTTGTTCGTCGAATCTGCTTTTTCCATGAATTGCTCAAGATAGGCAACGGACGCCTTCATTGTTTCTGCGGACTGCAGAACGAACGGCAGCTGCATTTCACCCCTTCCAAAAAGGTCCCCGACGACCTTCATGCCGTCGAGCAGAACCTCGTTGATGATTTTCAGCGGCGTGTACGTCTTTAGTGCGGTATCCAGATCTGCCTGGACATCGATTTTGTCTCCGTCGATGATCCGGTTTTTCAGAATTTCTTCTATGGTGCCGGCTCTCTCCTTCTTTTCCGCTTTCATGTCCGATTTTTTATCGGCATAAAATGCCATCAGCTCCTGCAGCGGATCGTAGATACACTGTTCACCTTCAAATTTGCGCTCGTCATAGATCAATTCTTTGCACAGTTCGCGTCCCCGCTCGTCGATCTTATAGAGCGGCTTGATCTTTTGTGCGTTCACAATCGCCTGCGACAATCCCGCCTCAATGGCATAGTGAAGAAAAACGGAGTTCAGGTCATGTCTGATATGCGGCGACAGACCGAACGATATATTGCTGACACCGAGCACGAATCCGACGGTTGGATATTTCTGTTTTATCAGCCGGATCGCTTCGATCGTTTCGATTCCCGCTTTCCGGAACTCTTCGTCGCCGGAGCCGAGCGTAAAGGTGAGCGTATCGAAAATGAGGTCGGACGGCTTCATGCCGTATTTGGTCACCACAAGATCATAAATGCGCTGTGCAATCTTGAACTTATCGGCGGCAGTTTTCGCCATTCCCTTTTCGTCGATTGTAAGAGCCACCACGGCAGCGCCGTATTTTTTGCAGAGCGGGATGACCTTTTCAATTCTTTCTTCGCCGTCCTCAAGATTGATGGAGTTGACGATCGCTTTTCCCGCCGTCAGCTGCAGCGCCGCTTCGATTACATCTGCTTCGGTCGAATCGATGACCAGAGGCAGCGGAACTTGCGTGTTCAGCCGCGAAACAAATTCCTTCATATCGCGCACTTCATCGCGTCCGACATAGGCGACGCAGACGTCGAGCACATGCGCACCTTCCTTCACCGCCTCTTTCGCCATCATCACCATGCCGTCGTAATCTTCTTTTTGGAGCAGCTCGCGGAATTTTTTAGATCCGTTGGCATTGGTCCGTTCTCCCACGATCAGCGGCGCAGGATTCATTTCCATCGTCACGCTGGAGTACAGCGACGAAACGGATGGTTGGTACTCGCTCGTCCGCGTTTTGGGTGTGATGCCGTTCATCGCTTCGACGACCGCTTTTAAATGCTCCGGGCGCGTTCCGCAGCATCCGCCGACGACACTGACGCCGAAATCCTTGACGAAATGGGAGAGCCAGTGCACCAATTCTTCCGGCGAGAGATGATAATGCGCGACGCCGCCGACATTCTCCGGTAAGCCTGCATTCGGAATGCAGGAAACGGGAATGCGCGAATTTTTTGTGAGATACCGGATATGCTCCGACATTTCTTTCGGACCGGTGGCGCAATTCATCCCGATGACGGACAGATCGTACGGTTCAAGCGCCGTGAGCGCGGCGTTGATTTCGGAACCCATCAGCATCGTTCCCATCGTTTCAATTGTGATGGAACTGATGACGGGAATTTTGATTCGCTTATCCGCAAAATATTTGAATGCCGCACCGAGTGCGGATTTTACCTGCAGCAGATCCTGCGATGTTTCGACTATCAGCAGATCCGCTCCTCCCTCCACCAATCCCGCCACCTGCTCGTAATAGGAGCGTTCCATCTCCGAAAAAGAAATATGACCAAGTGAAGGAAGCTTCGTCGTCGGTCCGATCGAACCGGCGACAAACCGGGGATGAGCGGCTGTTGAGAATTGCCGCGCAATGTTTTTTGCAATTTCAGCCCCTTTCCGGCTGATCTCATACGCCTGATCCTGAAGACCATATTCGGAAAGAACAATCGAGGAGGATCCGAACGTGTCGGTTTCGATAACATCGACGCCGGCGGCAAGAAAGTCCGAATGTACTTTTTCGATTGCAGAAGGTTTGGAGATGATCAGATATTCATTGCATCCGTTCAGATGCTCTCCGCCGAAATCATCGGCAGAGAGATCCTGCGACTGGATATTGGTACCCATCGCACCATCAAAAACGACGACTTTTTCTTTTAATAGTTGTTCAAATGTAGACATGCGGTATTGAAGAAAGTGATAACGTGAAAGATTCAAACAATGTCTGTACGGTTAATGTTGAAAAACCGCGGCGGACTTTTGCTGAAATGACCTAAGCATAACCGTAGCACAAAAAATGTTGAATATTGTCCATTAAAATGAAAAAACCCCGAACACATTGCCTGCTGCAACGTCGTCGGGGTACAATAGAAATATTCCGTCGACGCTTTAGCAATTTATCGTAAATTGAGTGGCTGCAAGCTGTCGTATTCAAATCGCCACTGAGACAATGTACAAAAGTGTTCCATGAATTACAACATCACTCTGCTCCTATGATGACGGTTGTTTTGCTGCCGTGCGTTTCAGCACATCAGCGCGGAGCGATTCCACGTCCCACCCGGTATCCCTCTCGATATTTTTATTGTTGATATCGGATTGGATCAGCGTCTCAAGTTCCGCAATGAATTCTCGCGCCGTTCTGACATACTGTTTTCCATCATTTCTGAGCGATGCAAGTTTTTTCAAGGCTTCTTCGTCATGTTTCAGAAACATATGAGCCGCCCGCTGAGCGGAATGCGCCCGGAAGCCGAGCAGTTTCATCGCATCAACACCGAGCCGCAGCGACGTATCGATCGTTTCCCGGTACACATGCAGAACGCCCGCATCGAATAGATCGTATGCCTCCGGTCTGTCATCCGAACGGACCATGATGTGCAGATGAGGAAAATGTTTTTTCACTGTTTTCACCAGTTCCACTGCTCTGTCTATCTCCCCGAGCGTGATGATGATCATTTTTGCATCCGCCGCTCCGGCGGAATGCAGCAGATCGTACCGCGTTGCGTCACCGTAATAGACTTTATATCCGAACTTCCTCAGCGTTTCCACACGATCGCTGTTATTATCCAGCACGGTGGTGCCGACACCGTTCGCTTTCAGAAACCGGCCGACGATATTTCCGAATTTTCCGAATCCTGCAATGATCACCGGATTTTTCTCTTCGATGTGATCGGACGCTCTCGTTTCAACCGTTTCCCGTGTGCCGAATCGGGGACGAATGAACGTTTCGTTCAGAAGCATGACAAGCGGCGTCATCGCCATGCTGATCGCAACGACCGCTACCATGACGCCGACGACCGTTTCGTCAAAAATATTCTGCTGAACAGAAAATGAAAAAAGAACGAATGCAAACTCTCCCACCTGGGAGAGTCCGAATGCAAAGAGAAGATTCTGATCCATGCTTAATCCGAACACCTTCCCGAGCAGAAACAGCACAACGGTTTTCACCGCCATCAACAAGATCACCAGCAGTGCAATTGTACCGGGCTGCTGCATGATCATGGGGAAATCCACCGACGCTCCGACGGCGATAAAGAAGAGTCCGAGCAGCAGTCCTTTAAACGGTTCGATGTCGCTTTCCAGTTCGTGGCGGTATTCGCTGTTCGCGAGCACCACACCGGCAAGGAATGTTCCGAGTGCGGGGCTGAGTCCGACCAGCGTCATCAGTTCCGCAATGCCGACAACGAGCAGCAGTGCGAACGCGGTGAAAATTTCGCGCAGCCGCGTCGAAGCGATGATGCGAAGGAGCGGACGGATTAAGAATATGCCCGCGGCAATAATGCCGAGAATCGAACCGAGCACGACGAGCGTCCGCATCCAGCCGGGAATCGTGTCGATCCACGTGCCTGTGCCGTGCAATGCATCCCCACCGGCGGCTGCCTCCGATGCCAGCAGCGGCATCAGTGCGAGCATGGGAATGACCGCAATATCCTGAAACAATAATACGGAAAACGAACTTTGTCCCGCGTTGGTTTTCAACAATCCTTTTTCGTTGAGCGTTTGCAGTACGATGGCAGTGGAGGAGAGAGACAGAATCATTCCGAGCGCCGCCGCTTCGTTCCATGCCATTCCTGCAGCAGCCGCACAGATGCCGATCACAACCGAGGTAACGACAACCTGCAGTCCTCCGAGTCCAAGAATCGGCGCACGCAATTTCCACAAAATTTCCGGTTCCAGTTCCAAACCGACGAGAAAGAGCATCATCACAACGCCGAATTCGGCGAAGTGCATCAAATCTTGTCCTTCGGATCCGATGAAACCGAGGATTGAAGGACCGATGATGATACCCGCGATAAGATAACCGAGCACCGATCCGAGTCCGAGCTTTTTGGCAATCGGTACAAAAATCACCGCTGCGGCAAGGTAGACCAACGCTTGAAAAAAGAACGACTGCTCCATAGAGATTTATTGACCTTCCTTTTCAGTAGCATCGAACGCTTCGTTGAGATATTGAAACTGAAGGAGATGTTCAACCGGATGTTCGTCATCTCGCAGCGATTCGATAATGCGGCGGTACAGACCGCCGAACGATTCGATTTCCGGATCATCCATACGGTGTGTTCCGAGCAGCACCACCGGCGGAAGATAAATCATATTGCAGAGACGCGCGGTTTGTTCGAACGGCGCAAGAAATTCTCTGATGGTGAAACGGTTATATCCCCCTTTTTGATATGCATTTTCCGTCCCTCCCGCCGAAATGATGTTCAGCATTTTCTTCCCGCTTAGAGCAGTTCCACCCGAACCGTACGCCCATCCATGTTCAAGCACGAGATCTTCCCAGAGTTTCACCATTGCGGGAGAACTGTACCAATGAAACGGATGCTGGAAGATAATGATATCGTGGGACAGGAGAAGTGCTTTTTCCCGCGGGACATCGATAAAGTAATCGGGATATTCCTGATAAAGATCGTGAAATGTTATTTCGCCGATCGACCGGAGTTGACGAACCAACCGTTTGTGTACGCGGGATTTTTCAAGCGCCGGATGGGCAAAGAGAATAAGAATTTTGGCCATAATGAGTATTTGTTGATAATGCTTCTCAACAGAAAGAGTGCGGTGTCCGTTCCCGGCGTTTCTAAACTCCGGTCAGAATGCGATGACAAATCCTTTATGATCATCGGCGTTTACTTTATAGAGCCGCCACATGCCCGAATCGGTCACCGGCGTGAGCGGGGTGATCGATAGAAAAAGTCTGTGGAATTCATCAGTGGCATTCATGATCACATAGTCGAATTTCTGTATATCTTCGTACATCACATATTCGGGAATCCATTCCAATCCGGGCGTCCATTTCGGCGCCATCTCTATCACTTTCGGTACGACGATGCCGCTGACATGCTCCGCAAAGGAAAAGTTTAATTCGCCGCCATGCAGCGCCTGCGCATAGGCAAAGGTCTGAATAAAGGGACGTCCGCCGATATACTTGCTCTTTTTCACATAATCCAATCCCAGCACACGGACATTCTC
This sequence comes from uncultured Chitinophagaceae bacterium, assembly GCA_964596155.1. Taxonomy (GTDB): domain Bacteria; phylum Bacteroidota; class Ignavibacteria; order UBA10030; family UBA8401; genus UBA8401. Next base: position 8,940 of record CAZQSI010000046.1, on the reverse strand, counting down.
CGGAACATTATCCAGCACTTCCGTCAAACCATCCTGATCGACATCGTTGAATCGCGTCCACGCAAGCGTCGTGGTGACCGAAAAGATGATCAGCAGCAGAAGCGGCGCCAGCAACATCATCACCTGACTGATTCTTGGATGCGGCAGCGACAGTACCAGGAAGATCATGGCCGCCGGCATCCACCGGGCGGCAAACGAAATGGTATTGATATACTTATCCGGCAGGGCAAAGACCAGGATGAACAAGAAAAGAGAGGAGAAAAAAAAGTTTTTGTTAATTTGTCCCCATAATTCTTTCCGGTTTGTCGTGAGCGACAGAATAATCCACGCGATGACACCGGCAGCGACGATCCACTCCGCCGGACCGGGAAGACCGCCGAACATTGCGTTCACCATCCATTGCGGGTTGAACCGTTCAAGCGGCGATACGAGCCAATGTGCCGATGTGTCGAAACCCTGCGCGGCGCGGGAAGTGGCAAGCATCGGAAACCAGAGCAGCGCAGCAACGCCGACGGGAATTAATGTGAGAGCGTGAAGTGCAATTTTTTTCAACCCAACTTTTGCATTGATATCCGCGATCAGCGCAATCATCAGCGCAACAGCCAGCCAGAGCGAGTGCGCAAAGAAGAGCAGCAGACTCAGCAGAACCGAAAGAAGAATAAATGAAGGAGTAAATTGCTCTTTGTTTTTCCTGACGACGAAGAGATACCAGAGTGTCATCACCGGAAATCCGGAAAGAAAGTTAATAAATCCCCAATACAAACTTGAATTGAATACGAAAAGCGAGGCGATCACCGCCGCTACCGGCGGACGCTGTTCCGATTTTGCCAACGCAAATATGGAGATAATCCATGACGTCGCGAGCAAAAGCATCGTCAATTTTCCCGTCAGTACGGGAGGAACGATCCACCAGAGCAGAAGCATCAGCCAATAGATCATGAGATTTGCGCCGAACAGCCGCACAGAGTACTCCGAATCGGGATTGCCGGCTGCAGCATGGTATAATTGAATCTGGGAGAGATGCTGGGGAATATCCGCACTCGGGACGTAGGTGACCGTAAAAAACGGCAGAGCAATCATCAGCACCGAAAGGGCGAGCAGGACAATTCTTGTTGTTCCGCTCTGCAAGTCGATTTGAATTTCATTCATTGAACGACATAGTCCGGAAATTCGTGAACGAATATTTGAGATCTTTTACTGCGGAATCAGGATGCCACTGCTTTCTTTGCTGCTTCGAATTCTTCCATCATGCGCCGAACCACTGCCGCCGCGGGAATGATGTCGCGCACCAGACCGGAACTTTGTCCCATCTCCATTTCGCCTTCCTCCGCATTCCCTTCAAAAATTCCTTTCCGCTCCCGTCCCCGTGCATGCAGTTCCATCATCCGCTCGCGCGTCATTCCCTGCTGCACTTCTTCCTTCTGCACCTGAAGCATGAACGGCGTCTTGAGCGCCCTGAGCGGAAGAATGGTGCGGTATGTCAGCACCGTATCGCCGTCCTTCGCTTCCACTATTTTCTGTTTGTACAGTTCGTGAGCGGACGATTCAACGGTTGCGGCAAACCGCGTTCCGATCTGCACCGCTTCCGCGCCGAGTGCAAAAGCGGCGAGCATGCCGCGTCCGTCCGCAATGCCTCCGGCGGCGATCACCGGAATGTGCACCGCATCAGCAACCTGCGGCACCAGCGCAAGTGTCGTGATTTCGTCCAGTCCGTTATGTCCGCCTGCTTCAAAACCTTCCGCCACGACAGCGTCGCAGCCGACTTCCTCCGCTTTTAACGCCTGCTTCACATTGGCGATGACATGCACCACAAGACATCCGGCGGATTTAAATTTTTCGATGTGACGTCCCGGATGACCGGCGGAAGTGAAAATAATCTTCACCCGTTCTTCGAGCACGACAGTGATCAGATCGTCGATATCGCCTCTCAGCAGAGGAAGATTGACGGCAAACGGCCGCTGCGTTGCGGCTGCCGTACGACGAAGATGTTCCCGGAGCAGATCGGGCTTCATGGATCCGGCGCCGACCATGCCGAGTGCGCCGGCGTTGGAGACGGCGGATGCCAGTTTCCATCCCGAGACCCAGACCATCCCTGCCTGAATGATCGGCAGGTCCACCGCAAAAAGATTTGTTACGCGATTCGGTTTCACAGATTAATTGTTTCGGATCATGGTAGAGTCGCCGGAAGCGCCGATCGGAGTGTACCATGCCATTTTATAGAATGTTGTGCCGGGTGCAGAGGGAACGATCCGCACGGCATGCTCTTCTCCCGCTTTCCCGCGGAAGAGCGACACATAACGCGGTTCATCGATGGTGACGATCGAATTTCCTTTCGCATCTCGCTTCACATCTTCGCCCATCTGTTCAAGCGTCAACAGCCGTTCATCGGAAAGAATCCGGACGGAGATTTTTTTTTCTTCGTCCCCGAGCAGCGCATCGACGCTGCTTCCTTTGCTGATGCAGACAAGATATCCTTCATTCGGTTCTCCCAGATACTGGAAAGTATTGCGTCCCGCCCTCCAGAGTCCGTGCGCATAAAATTTTCCTTCAATATAGATGCGTGGATCGTGGTATTCGGCGGGAAGCTCCGGACTGTATCCTTCGGAATTTCCCAGAGAGCCGTGAAGATAACCGGTATTGATTTCGGAAAAATGTCCGCCGGGCGTCCGCTCCGATTCGATGGAACGGAGCATCGGAAGTTCTCCGAAAAAACCGGATTGGCGGAGCAGATATTGGATCGACCGCTCAAGCCGTGCAAACGAATGGACCTGAGTGACGGTGTCGTAGACCGTGCCGTTCGGACCGATCAGAATGACCGTCGGAAATTCCGTTACGCGGTACGCATCGGCGATCAGCCGTTCGTTATCGGTGACAACCGGAAACGTAATATCGCGCGTCATGAGCGTTCCTTCGACTTTCCGGAACGCTTTTGCAAAATTAAATTCGGGGGAATGGACTCCGATGCAGACAAGACCGAGGTCCGCATAGGTGTGAAACCACTCTTTGATCATCGGAAGAATTCGTATGGACGCGGGAGAGGTGTAATTCCAGAAATAGAGAAGAATATTTTGTCCGGCCGACGCATGGATTGAGAGCGGCTCGGTGTTGTACCACCGGTCGCCGTACAACTCGGGCGCTTTAAAGGATCGGTCCGGCTGCTGCATCATTTTCATATCAAATCCCTCTTATTTCCAGGGAATATCAATCCCCAGAAGCGTCAGTTTCGCTTCGATGTCGTTCCGTTCCCTGTTGCTTTTCATTTCCTGACCGGCGGGCGGCAGAAGTCCGTACGATCGCGCGGCGTCAATCGCCGCTTCCTTCCCTTTGGAATTCAGCGCGTTGATGATGCCGATTTCAATGCCGGAGAGCGCCGACGCGTTAATCTTGTAATCCTGAAATGCTTCCCACGCGAACGGAACCCACCGTTTCACAATGTCGTTGCCGATCACATTGGCATAGGCGCGAATTTCATATTGTGCATGCGAATCCATTCTCAGCCAGAGAAAATGAAGAAGATTGTGAAGATCCACTTTCCAGTACGCTTCGGTGTAGGTAGAAAGCGGAAGATCTTTTCTCGCCTGTTCTCTCGCCATGCCCGCATTCACCCGTTCTTCGTACACGGAGCGGGAAAGATTCTGCAGTTCAAGTTCCTGCTGAGAAAATTTTTTCCCGGTCTCTGCATCAAAAAATCCTTCGCTTCCCTGTTTGTTGTCCTTCGACTGCATCCTCCACAAAGTATCTCCCGCGCGCTGCGACGCGTCGATCGCCAGCGAGTAGCGAGTGGAATATTCGTTCACATTTGCCGTGCGGTGACGGATCCATTGTCTCCAGCAATCCATCGGCACGCGGACGTGTAATTTTATTTCGCACATTTCGAACGGCGTGGTGTGCTGGTGTCGGAGCAGGTACCGGATGAGTCCCCGGTCCTCGCTGATTTTTTTCGTTCCCTTGCCGTACGACACTCGCGCCGCCTGCACGATTGATTCATCGCTTCCCATGTAATCAACTACGCGTATAAATCCGTCGTCGAGCACTTTAAAAGGTGTACCTAAAATATCTTCCAATCCCTGAACAACCGGTCGTGTGAGTTTTTCTGCCTGTTCCATGTGCGACATCGTCAAAAAAAGTGAAAAAATCTTTAATTCCTCCCAACTTACCGTAATTATCATTGAAAAACAATAAATGGATTCTCAGGCAAATCAGGATTATCTTTGAATATGAAATTCGTCATCATTCTTCTTCTTGTGATCGTCACGGCCGGACCGGCTCAGGAGCAGCGGCGTCCGAAGATCGGCCTTGTCCTCTCCGGCGGTGTAGCGCTGGGATTGGCTCATGTCGGCGCGCTCCGGGTGATCGATTCGCTCGGCATCCCGATTGACTACATTGTCGGCACAAGTTTCGGCGGAATTGTCGGCGCATTATACTCCATCAATTACCGGAGCGACAGTCTGCTGACAATGGCAAAAGAAATCGATTGGAACGACCTGTTCGACGATTCACCCTCCCGGAATTATCTGCCGTACGTTGAAAAGCGTTATTCCGGCAGGTATCACATCCGGCTGCCGCTGGACGGATTCACACCGACGCCGCCGAGCGGAGCGATTGCGGGACAAAAAATTTCTCTTCTGCTTAACCGGCTGACCGACCGGTATGCCGAAGTGATGGATTTCGATTCGCTCCCGATTCCGTTCCGCTGCGTGGGAGTCGATCTGATCACGGGAAACGAAGTGACGATGAATCGCGGTCCGCTTCCGCGGGCGCTCCGCGCCACAATGTCGATTCCCACCGCTTTTGCACCGGTGGAGTACGGCGACAGTCTTATTTCGGACGGAGGTTTGCTGAACAATTATCCGGTGGATGTGCTGAAGTCGATGGGAGCTGAATTCATCATCGGCGTCAACGTTTCTTCCAACACATTCTCACGGGACGATGCGAAGGAGTTGTTCAAAGTGCTTGACCGGGCTACATCCATTCCGCGGTATCAGAAAATGGCGGAACTGGTGAGTCAGACGGATATTTATATCCAACCGCAGCTGCAGGGATACGGCATGACCGATTTCGACCGCGAAAGCGTGCAGCAGATCATCGAGCAGGGATATCGCGCCGCACTGCTTCATGTAAATAGTCTTGCCGCACTGAAGGAACGGATCGGCGCCGAACCGATGAATGTACGGCCGGTGAATCCGCCCCCCTTTCTTTCGGAAGAATTTACGGTGTACGGCGTGACCATCACCGGCAATGAAAAACTCGATTTCCAATTTATTTTTTCACTTCTCGGCATCGAAGCAGGTTCAACATGCTCGCGAGACATCCTGGAACATCAAATCAACGAACTTTATGCACTCGGTTATTTTGAAACGATTAATTATTCCATCATTCCGAAGGACAGCAATAATGCGGATATCACAATCATTGTGAAAGAAAAACCGTTCCGCGAACTGAATATCGGCTTCCGGTATGATGATTTTTATCAATTGGTCGGCATCGTCGGCGTCCGTTCAACCAACACGATTCTTTCGGGAGTGCGGTTTGAATCTGAAATGGAATTCGCGGGATTGTTCCGTGCCTGGGCAAAGTTGTCCTATCCTTCCCGGTCGCTCGATCAGCCGGTCTATCCATTTCTCACAGCGCGGTATAAGGATCTGCCGCTCAATTTTTTCTATCCTGCAAGCACCGAGATGTTTAAGGACAGGTCGCTGGCAGTCGGCGCCGGAATCGGATTTACGGTTGCCAAGACATGGTCAACGGAACTGGAATTTGACGACGAAACAACCAATCTGCTTCCGCTGACGAATGTGAACGATCCGAAACTGACCGACCGTCTGCGGTACATGCTGCTGAACACGAGGCTGGATGACATCGACGATGTACTGCTGCCGCGGCGGGGCACAAGAATTTCGGCTCAGCTTGAACAGAGCAACACCGCCTTCGGATCTGATTTCAATTATACGCGGATCTCCATTGATGCGGATCATTATTTCTCTCCCTCACCGCTGCATACGCTCCGGTTCCGCGGGATGTTCATGAAAGTCTATGATACTCCTCCGCTCTATAAACAGTTCGTGTTCGGCGGTCCGCAGGATTTTGCCGGTGCGGATTACCAGGGAATCTTCGGAAGTAAGTTTATTGTGCTGAGAGGGGAATACCGGTATGAATATAAGCGGGATATTTTCTTCAAATGGACTGCAAATATACTGGTCGATCCGGATATCCTCAATCCGATCAACAATGTGATCACGGAACCGAAATTCGGGGCGGGATTCGGCGTGATGTTCACGTCCATTCTCGGACCGGTCGACATCATGCTTTCGTACGGCGACCGGTCGTATCAATCGACGAAAACAAAAACGTTTTCATTTCACTTCTCCGCCGGCATGATGTTTTAATCCGTCTTCTTAATGCGTGACGGCAAGTCCCGAACCAAAATTCGCCAGCTCGAGCGACGCGACAACGGTTCTCGTTCCGAGATCGATCACTTTCAGGTAAGAGGGAATTTTGCTTCCGTGCGCGGCATGATGCGGCGGCACAACCACATTCAGATTTTCACATGACACATATGCGAATTTTCCGTCTTTGGAGACCGCTACGCCGTGCGGTTCCGGTCCGACATTGCTCAGCGTGTATTCCACCGAACGGTTGGATGTGGTAATCACCGAAACCGAATTCGAATTTCTGTTTGCAACGATGATTCTGATGCCGTCCGGCGTGATTGCAGGGATGAGAGGAAATATTCCCACTTTGATCGAATCGATCACCTTCAATTGCAGAAGATCGATCACCCGCACTTCACCAGTCTTTCTGCATGTGACGTACGCGAATTTGCTGTCCGGCGTCACTACCGACTGATACGGTTCGTACTGAAATGCGTATCCGACCGGCAGCGCCGGCACGCTTCCCGACATCGGAATCGTTTTCACAACGGAGAGATCCGCCGTGCTGATCACCGTCATATTATCCGAAAGCGAATTGGCAACAAGCACATACCGGTAATCCGGCGTGATCGTGACGCCGTGCGGTTTCAACATGGCAGGAGTCGCAACATCCGCGATTTTCGTCATCGACGCCGTATTCAGAACCGTGATGTTGGTTTTGGCATTCTCGAAGTTCGACACATACGCAGTATCGCCGTTTCTCGACAGTGCGATCTGCGCCGGCGAACTGATACCGACGCTCATCTCTCCCGTTTTCACATTGTCCGCTACCCGAAATTTCAGCACCTTGCTTCCGCCGATGAGATTGACGTAATAGAATTGATTGTTGCTATCCACAACAACATTGTGAGGCGCCTGCGGCGGAGCGGTGAATGTATTCTCCACACCCGTGGTGATGTACCGTGCGATTTTATTTTTATCGAGATCGATGACCGCCGTAAGATCTTCTCCCTGATTCGTTACGTACGCCCAGCCGCGCGCCGGCATGGAGGAATACGCCACCGTTCCGTCATCATTTTTTGCTCCGTTATTGATCCAGCGGATGATCACATCCCGTAACTCAGCAGGAAACGGAAACGCCGGCGGCATGGAGGGTGAAGCGGTCGGGGAAATTAATGTGTCTCTGTTGATATGCTGAATTAAATGACTTCTTGATGCGCGGTACGGAACAATCTGTGCGGTTTCATCCGTTCCTTCCATCATTGTGCTCCACGATGCCATCGAAAAACTTGATCCGCCGTGTAATCCTTTCTTTAGCGCATTGTGACCGTCGCCGGCATGACATCCGTGATGGGCACAACCTGTTTTGAAGATCGGATAAATATGCTGAGAAAAGAGCAACTGATCGGCCGGAATCGAGGAAAGATCTGCGGGAGTCAAAGCAATGGTTTTTGTATCAAGACTTTTCACCACTGATCCGTCGGACTGCAGCTGCTCCGGCACGATAGTATAGTAGTAGACCGTTCCGTTCACCAGTCCGGTATCGGACAATGTCGGCGCCGATGTTGATGCGACCGTCCCGATCCGCACTGCGGTTTCGTACGTCAGTGCCGAAGTGTTGTGGCGGTAGATACCGACACGGTAAATTGATGCTGCGCTGAATTCCCATCCGAGCATCACCGTCCGGTTCAAACCGACGCCGTAGAATTTTCCGACGGCGCCGACGGTATTGGTCGTTCCGACGATTGATTTGTTTTCGTTGCAGCTGAGGATGAAGAGAAAAAGAAGAAGAGCAAAAACGGCGATTCGATTCATTGGGAGCGGAGTTCCTTATCTTTTTTATTGAATATATCATTATTCGACACTCCATTCAACGGACGGTCGGGGCATTTGTTGCGGATCCGTTTCGTCTCGTGTAACAATTCGCTTTCTCTTTCTGGTAAATCGCCGTATCTTAACGGACGAAATGCAGGAAGCAAACATCTTCCACCGTTTCACCCTCACCATCACACTCAAACAGAGTCTTTATGAATATTTCCAATAAAACAGTCCTTGTTCTCGGCGGCTGGGGCCTCGTCGGGTCGGCCATCTGCCGCAAATTAATGGGTCAGAATCCCAAACGGATCATTCTCACGTCGCTGAAGGAATCGGAAGCAAAGGAAGCATGCGAAACAATGCGGAAGGAATATCCGAAAGCGGGCAAAAACTTTTTCCTTCCCTGGTGGGGAAATATTTTTGTCCGGAATGAATTTAAAGATCTGACGCGGGAAGAAATTCTCGCCGATCCGGTCAAACGGAAAAAATTTCTGGACGACATCATCGACGAACTGACGCAGGATGTGCTCGAACGCTCCGCTCTCTATCAGGTGATCAACAAATTCAAGCCGGATGTGGTAATCGACTGCATCAATTCCGCAACGGCGATCGCATATCAGGATCTCTTTCAAAGTTCGCGCGACGTGATGATTGCGCTGAACAACAATTCGGAAAATCTGCGCGAAACGGTCGAACGCCTTCTCGCCACACAGTACACACCGCAATTGATCCGCCATGTGCAGATTTTCTACAA
>CAZQSI010000045.1:21309-23546 GCA_964596155.1 uncultured Chitinophagaceae bacterium | reverse complement strand
TTTCGGACAATCCGCTGGTGACCGGAGAACCGCATGTTATTTTTTATGCCGGCGTCCCTCTGGTGAATCCCGAAGGATTGGCGCTGGGAACAATCTGCGTTATCGACAATAAACCGAGAGAACTTGATTCCTTTCAGCGCGAATCTTTAAAGGCGCTTTCTCATCAGGTGGTAAAATTGTTCGAACTGAAGCGAAGCAATCAGCTGCTGGAAGAAAGCAGGCAGGAACTGGAAAAACGAAATTCGGATTTAAAACAGTTTGCCTATGTCGTTTCCCACGATATCAAATCGCCGCTGAACAATATTCTCATGTTAACGGATTTTTTGAAACATCAATATGCATCACAGATGGATGCAGACGGTATTGATTCGCTCAATTATCTGCGCTCTTCTTCGGTGCAGTTAAAAAATCTTGTCGACGGAATTCTTTCCTATTACGCCGGCGACAGAATCCTTGAACATCCCATGACCGAGTTCGATGTCAATGCAGTCATTCATGATGTGATCGAACTTCTTAATCCAAAACGGGAGCATAGCATTGAATTTTCCACCGAACCTTTTCTCGTCACCTCCAGCGAAGCTGCTCTGAAGCAAATGTTCGTCAATTTGATCAGCAACGGCATCAAGTATAATCATAAAAATCGTGTTTCCATCGTCATTATCGTGGCACATGACGAGAATTCATATCGTTTCACGGTGCGAGACAACGGGGATGGAATTCCACAAAGCAGTATAGAAAAAATATTTGACCCCTTTGTCACTCTCGGCACAACCGACCGATTCAATAATACCGGAACCGGCATCGGACTTTCAACCGTGAAAAAATTGGTCGACAAACTCGGAGGATCAATTTCTGTGCAATCCGAACCGGGTGCCGGATCTGAGTTTACGGTTTCCTTGCCTCGACAACCTGCAGCATAATCCGGCCTCAATGTGCTGATTGTTGTTTCGTGCACGCAGTTACTTCTGCCGTTTTGCTTTTTCAGACAATTTGAACAATATTTCTGTCGGCACATTTACCGAAGTTTATTTATTACACAACAATCACTTCGCATACTATGATAATTATTGAAAAACCGAAACCCGGAGAATACGATCCATACACAATCATGTATATCAAACTGCTCCCCGACGACGGGCGCGTTCTTGACTATTTAAGGAAAAACTCAGAACGGACAGTATCGCTGTTAAAATCACTGACACCGGAACAATGGATGTTCCGTTATGCCGAAGGCAAGTGGACGATAAAGGAAATTATTCTTCATATCATCGATGATGAACGAATTTTCGCTTACCGTGCTTTGCGGTTCGCCCGTAATGATTCAACCGAGCTGCCGGGTTTTGATCAAGATCCTTATGTCGCGGCATCCAACGCCGACGATCGGACGCCCGAAAGTCTGATTGAAGAATTTTTAGCCGTCCGGGCATCGACGATTGCTCTCTTTCAACACCTTCCCGATGATGCGTGGGTGCGGTCCGGCATAGCAAACGGACATGCGGTGAGTGTCCGTGCGTTGGTCTATCACATCGCCGGGCATGAGCTGCACCATTTCAACCTTATCAAGGAACGGTATCTGGTATGAATCTTTCTTTATCGTTTGCATTTCACCGTTTGCGAAAAATCATCCGGAATTCTCCGAATCTTTTGTCGGGATATAATATTTATGTCGATTCCGAGAAGCTGCGATTGATCGACCATGTTTTTTCGGAGATACTCACCGGTCCGCGGTCGTTTGCTGATCTTGGCGGAGTATGGAACGTGAATGCCGGATATACGATGTACACTTTGAAAAATCACACCATCAATCGTGCAGTGCTCGTCGATACGAATTTCCCCGACGGATTGCAGGCATCGCTGAGTCGATTCTCAAATTTATCCGTACTGCAAAAAGATTTTTCATCGGCGGAAACCGTTCAATCGATCGGAGCGATCGACGCGGTGTTCCTTTTTGATGTGTTGCTGCATCAGGCAAATCCCTCATGGACGGAGATTCTTGAAGCATATTCGAATAATGTTTACTGCTTTGTGATTTTTAATCAGCAGTATGTTCTCGGCGCGGAAACAATTCGTCTGACTGATCTTCCGCTCGACGATTATTGCCGTCTCGCACCCCGCGGGAGGAAAGAGCTGTACGAATTTATCTACGAACACGCGGAAGAGATTCATCCTGAATACAATAAACCGTGGAAGGATGTTCACAATATCTTTCAGTGGGGAATCACCGACAACGACTTGAG
>CAZQSI010000045.1:19299-21209 GCA_964596155.1 uncultured Chitinophagaceae bacterium | reverse complement strand
TAAAGAAAAAGAAATGTTTGGCGGCATTGCCTTCATGGTCCGCGACAAAATGTGCGTCGGCATCATTAAAAATGATCTGATGGCGCGCATTGACCCCGATATCTATGAACGCTTATTGAAGAAAAAAGGGGTAAAACCAATGATGTTTACCGGGAAGCCGATGAGAGGATACGTCTATGTTTCGCCAGGCGCCGTCGACTCTTCAAAAGAATTGTCATATTGGATTTCACTCTGTTTGGAGTTTAATCCCAAAGCATCCTCCAATAAAAAAAGAGTACGCAGAAATACTGTATGAGGAAAAAAATTGTATTATCCGTCTTCGCTTCCGCCGGGATGCTCTTCCTGGGGATGCAATTCGACAGGCCGGTCAGGAACAATTCCGATTTTCAGATGAATCATATTTCAACATTCTATGGCGTTCCGCCCGACGTGAACACCATCCTTGTGACAGCCTGTTATGATTGTCACAGCAACAATACACGGTATCCATGGTATTCGGAAATTCAGCCGATCGCCCGTATGCTCGAAGAACATATCGTTGATGGAAAAAAACATCTGAATTTTTCAGAATTTATGATGTACCATCCGCGCAGACAATTTCGAAAGCTTGAAGAGATTGAGGGAATGGTCAAAGCGGATGAAATGCCTTTGCCGTCATATACGATACTCCACCGTGATGCAGTATTGTCACAGAAACAAAAAGAAATGTTATACACCTGGGTGCGCTCGGTGAGAGATTCAATGAAGCATATTCATCATCCCGACAGTTTGCTGTCTCTCAGAAAGAAGGTCCCCTCGTAACATCATGGATTACACAATCGAAATATCATTCCACCAACACTATATCCACGCAATTACCAAAGGTACTAATTCCTCACAAAGCGTCAACGGCTATCTCAATGATATCAGGACCGCAATCGAACACTATAAGTGCAAGAACATCCTTATCGAAGACGGATTGATCGGTAAAGGGATCGACACAATTGATGTTTTCGAAATTATCCGCAATCACGGCCGATATGCCAAAAGCAATAATCTTCGCATCGCCTATATCGACCGTGATAAAGGACATCAGCGCAGCACCGTTTCGTTTGGTGAAAACTTGGCAAATATGATGGGGGTCAATGTAAAAGTCTTCTCCGCCGTCGAAAAAGCTGCTGAATGGCTGTCGCTGCACACCTCATAGGTTGTTCAAACCATGGATGTTGGAAAAACATTGTACGTCAAAAACAGACGCGAGTGGCGCTCCTGGTTAAAGACACATCATGCCACCGCAAAGGAAATCTGGCTGATCTATTTCAAAAAAGGATCGGGCAAAGTTCGGATTCCGTACAATGCTGCCGTTGAAGAAGCGCTCTGCTACGGTTGGATCGACAGCACGGTAAAATCACTCAACAAGGAAAGTTTTGTCCAACGCTTTTCCCCCCGCCGGCCGAACAGCGAGTTGTCCGAATTGAACAAAGAACGGATTCGCCGCCTGATCCAGTCGAAAAAAATGAGAAAAGCAGGATGGCAAAAGATCTCCCGCCATCTTTCCCCGCTTTACCGTTCACTGCCCCCATTTGTTTTTCCAAAGGATATCCTCGCCGAAATAAAGAAACATCCCGTTGCATGGAAACATTACAACACATTCCCTCTCTCCTACCGGCGCATCAGGATCGGATGGATTGACGCTTCGCGGAGCAGGCCGGATATGTTCAAAAAGCGGCTGCGGTATTTTATTGCCATGACGGAAAAAAACCGGCAATACGGAATGGTCAAATAATTATCTTTTGCCCCGCGTATTGATTCTATTTTTTCCCCGCTTTTTTATTTACATCCAGATAGAGAGACTGAAGCACTTCCTTTGTTTCTGAATCCTGCACCCAGACAACAACGGAAAGATTTGATCTGTCAATGGTATCGGTCCT
>CAZQSI010000045.1:15326-19199 GCA_964596155.1 uncultured Chitinophagaceae bacterium | reverse complement strand
ATCAGGTGATCGTACACTTTAAATCTGTTGGATGCATTAATACTCCCTCCGCCCCCCACAATTTTTTCAGCGCCGTCGATGAAGACGGTCGGTGTCCCGAAATCCGCACCGTAGAACTGATATCGTTTATACGTATCAGGATTCGTCATCGGATCAGGACCGGGAATGTGAACATGATATTCCAGAATCGCAAGATCGGTCCGTGAATAATATTCCGACAACTTGTCGAAGGCGTGATCCGATGCAACGCACGGATTACATTCGGCGCCGGTAAAAAGTTCCGCAAGAACGGTTCTTCCCGTTTCATTTGTTCCCCGGAACGTGCCGGGATCAAAATGGATCGCCTGCTGTTTTGCCTGTTCGATCCTTGTTTTCATTTCATCCGGATCCGTTCCTGTTCGAAGCTGAAGTGCATCCGATGCGGCTTTCACTTTCGGATGTTCGTAGGCAAGCAATCCCTGCGCGTAACTTTCCCGTGCGTTGTGCAGATCATTGTTCTTTTCATAGAGCTGACCAAGCGTGCTCCAATATCTGCCGTCATACGGACTCACTAGAGAACGAACGGACAGCAGTCCTTCGAGTGCTTTTGCATTATTTCCTCCGATGGAATGAATGACCGCCAAATTCGTTTTGAGCGAGATCATCACATCCAACGCGGTCCGGTCGTTAATTGCAGCGACGGTCTCACCGGCAATTTGTTCCGCTCGTTGCAGATCCACACCCATGACGGCCATAAACAGCGCTGCGTCCGACTTTTTCTGAAGATCGGCACCGTCTCCGGTCAGTATTGTTCCGGCAACCGATTCCACGATGGATCGTTTCCGTTTAAGACGTTTTGATTCATCCGGAACAGCCGCATTCAGCCACGCCTCAAAGTTCTTTCCGGCCTTATCATCATCGCCGAACAGCACCGCCCGGGCGGAATGGAGGAGAGCGTCATCAATATGGCCCGTCGCATGTTCATAGACAGATAAGTAATGGAGATATGACGGATCGTTTTCATTTCCGATAATCGCCTCGCGCTGCAGCACCAGAGCGGAGTCTGGATATCCGCGTTCAAAAAAAACAAGCGCCTGCGTGTCGAGAATCTGTCGAAGTGCACGCTTGCTTCCGTTCGCTGCAAGCGATACCGCTCTTTGTGCATACACCGCGGCGCTGTCCAATCCCATTTTCTTTTCGGCCAATGTATATGCAACGGAATTATAGGGATTCGTCCGTGCCTGCTCCGGAATTGTGCTCAGATATCGGTGTGCGTGATATAATGCAGCGCTGTCTCGTCCCTGCTGCACGGCAATTCGGAAAAGATCATTGTGCGCCCGCCCGAGATTTTTTCCGTCGGGATAGCGGCGGATAAAATCGTTCAATGCTTCGATTCGCTGCTGAAGATTCTGCATTCCGGCTGCGGTCCGATATGCATCCTGTTCCGTTGTTTGGGCGGAAAGAAATTGCGAGACCCCCGCAAACATCAGCAAGAGCGGAAGAAAAAGGAAAATTGGCTTCATACTGTTCCTTGACAATTGTTCAGTGAGTGATTCTATAATGATAAAGTATAAGGATTCTTTGAGAAGAAAAATAGATAAAAACTTATTTTTGAAATCCTTGGACCGATGATCCGGACATTATGTTGAACTATTCCGGCGGAACCAGCGTTGTGCTTTCAAGAAGATGTGAAAAAACACCGCTGCTTGTATCCCCATGAAAATCTATCAATTAAAACGGCATCAATTTCTCCCTGTCTCCATTGCGGAAGGCTGGAATTTTTTTTCGAATCCATTAAATCTTAAAACAATCACTCCTCCCTCCATGGACTTTCGGGTTATGGTTCCTCCTGCAGGTTCGATGTATGCGGGAATGATGATTGAATATTCCGTTCGCCCGATGTTCGGAATTCCCCTCCGCTGGGTTACGGAAATCACCCATGTGCGCGAACCGGAATTTTTCGTCGATGAACAGCGGTTCGGTCCCTATGCTTTTTGGCATCATCAGCACTCATTTAAGGAGGTGCCGGGGGGAATTGAAATGACCGACATCGTCAGCTATGCGCTCCCGTTCGGATTTCTCGGATCTATCGTCCGCGAATTGTTTGTAAAGAAAAAACTGGAAACAATCTTCGACTATCGGCGGGATGTTCTCAATTCCATGTTTCAGTCCCGGTAAGTATGATATTAAACAATGTGCCGCACTGCCGCCTAATTAAAAAGCAGACTGGTTGATCCTGATGTACATGCTATTATAGTTTTCACCGGATACCAATTGTTATTATTCTCTGTAATGAGTATCATTCATTAACATTCAGAGAGAACATGTATGCCGTACAAACCTTCCACAGAGCGATATCAAACAATGCAATACCGCCGCTGCGGCAGAAGCGGAATAAAACTTCCCGCCGTTTCACTCGGTCTCTGGCACAATTTTGGCCATGTTGATGACTTTGACAACGCACGGGCAATCATCCGCCTTGCGTTTGACAGCGGGATAACACATTTCGATCTGGCAAATAATTACGGTCCCCCGCCCGGTTCTGCGGAAGAAAATTTCGGGAAAATACTGAAACAGGATTTGCTCGGACACCGTGACGAGTTGATCATTTCTTCCAAAGCGGGATATTTCATGTGGGATGGACCGTACGGTGAATGGGGCTCGAAAAAATATCTCGTCTCCAGCCTTGATCAAAGTCTACAACGGCTCGGTCTGGACTATGTTGATATTTTTTATCATCACCGTCCTGATCCGGATACACCTCTCGAGGAAACGATGTCCGCTCTTGATCTTCTTGTCCGTCAGGGAAAAGCGTTGTATGTTGGAATTTCGAACTACCGTAATGACGAAGCGGCAAAAGCAATCGCCATGCTGAGGCAGCTGGGAACTCCCTGCCTGATTCACCAGCCGCGCTACTCAATGTTGGACCGGTGGGTCGAAGGTGGATTACTCGATCTGCTCAGCGAAAACGGTGTCGGCTGCATTCCGTTTTCACCTCTGGCTCAAGGTCTGTTGACGGACCGGTATCTGCACGGCATACCCGAAGGATCGCGTGCATCCAAACCGCACGGATTTCTTAAATCAAAGCATATCACCGATGAAAAACTGACGACAATCAAACAGTTGCATTCCATCGCACAGAAGCGGAACCAGTCGCTTGCACAGATGGCGCTTTCCTGGATATTAAAGGACGACCGGATTACTTCCGTGCTGATCGGCGCAAGCAAACCGGAACAGCTGGAAGATTCATTGAAATCTCTGAACAACATTGTTTTTTCGCAGGATGAACTGACCGCTATAGAAGAAGTGCTGACGTGATTCCCGCCGTTGTTGAAATACTATCGAAGGTTAACTACATTATGTCGGTCTTCATTTCCGGCACATTCATCGCTTAACGTCATGCACAAACAAGAGTCCGATTTGCAATCCCTGTACGAGCAGCTTCGTGAAAGCGAGGAAAAGTACCGCCGTTTGGTTGAAAATGCCACCGACATCATTTATCGGACAGACGGGGAAGGAAAATTCATTTACGTCAACCCGGTCAGTCTGAATATTTTCGGTTACACGGAAGAAGAGTTCAAAGAGAAGCATTACCTTGATCTGATCCATCCGGACTTTCGGAACAAGGCCCGCCAGTTCTACGCAACGCAGTTTTTCAACGGACAATATACTTCGTATTTGGAATTCCCGGCGATCGATAAAGCCGGAAAACAATTCTGGCTCGGTCAGAATGTACAACCGCTGATGGAACATGGACAGATCTTCGGTTTTCAGGCGGTTGCCCGCGATATCACAAAAAGAGTGCTGGCGGAAGAATCAAAGAAAAAGGCGGATGAAATGATCCGTCAATTAAATGCGGAACTTGAACACCGTGTTGCCGAGCGGACCGAGCAG
>CAZQSI010000045.1:5852-15226 GCA_964596155.1 uncultured Chitinophagaceae bacterium | reverse complement strand
GCTTGAAGTATCAACCATTGATATGACGGCGCTTGCGCGGGATACGTACAATGATATCGTACCCGCCGAAGCGGTCGTCAGCATTGAAATCACGATTGAACCGCTTCCCGAGGTGAAAGGGGATAAAATGTTGATCCGCCAGGTTTGGACGAACTTGCTTTCGAATGCTATTAAATTTACTTTAGCAAAAGAAGAGCGCACAATCACCGTCGGCGGACGGGAAGATGTGAAAAAAAATGTCTATTTTGTAAAAGATTCGGGGGCGGGCTTCAGTATGAAAGACGCAGATAAGCTTTTCGGTGTTTTCTCGCGCCTCCACTCCAACGAGGATTTCGAGGGGACAGGCATAGGACTTTCCATTGTGAGAAGAGCGATTCATCGTCACCATGGAGAAGTGTGGGCCGAAGGTGAAGTGGGAAAGGGAGCGACATTTTATTTTTCTCTCCCGAAATAAAAAGCATTCATTGATTTTTAATACGTTTCGCGGCCTGCGTCACGGCAAGATTCAGGCAGCGACTGCTCGATTATTCAGAAAGGACACACCATGTCAGATCAAAAAGTAAACATTCTTCTTGTTGAGGACAATCCCCATCATGCGGAACTGGCGATGCGGGCATTGAAAATTCACAATTTGGCAGAAAACTTCGTCTGGGTCAAAACCGGCGAAGATGCCACCGATTTCATTTTCTGCCGCGGTGAATTCGCATCGCGAAAAATTGAGAATGCCCCGAAAGTGGTCATTCTTGATTTGAAACTGCCGAAAAAAAGCGGATTGGAAGTGCTTCGGGAAATCAGATCGGACGAACGAACAAAAGGAATCCCGGTGGTTATGCTGACCACATCGCGCGAACAGCGGGATGTCGTGGAAGGACAAAACCTGGGATTAAACGGATATGTTGTGAAGCCCGATGATTTTGAAAAATTTGCCGATGCCATTAAGAACATCGGTTATTACTGGCTCGTGCTCAATCAAATGCCGAAATAAGAATCGCCAGACTCAACGTCGATCGTTCCTTCACTCCCTCGATTCGGAATGAAGGAACGATTTTTTTTATCCCGCCTTCTTCTCCAGATAATTTTTCAGCGATATTTCGATGAGCTCCGTCCATCCGGCGACAAAATTTGTTTCAACAAAATCAAGATTGCTGGATGGGAAGGAGTCGAGACCGGTGTGTGTCAGCGTCAGTTTCGTACCAGACCCCTCTGCGGATAATTCGAATGTTACGAATGAGAGACCTTCGTAACCGTCATATCTCCAGCTGTATGTAATTTTTTTACCCGGAACAACCTCCGTCACCTTGCAGAGGTGCAAATATTGACGCTCGGGAGTTCCGCCCGTAAACTCAAATTCAAATCCCACTTCGGTTTTGAATTCTTTCAAATCGAAATACCACACTTTCATTGCTTTGGTATCGGTGATGGCGTTCCAGACGGCATCGATCGGTGCGGCATATGTTCGTTCGATGATAAACGTTCCTTTTTTCATTCAGTCCTCTCGTTTTGTTAAGGATTCGATCGTTTATTTCATTCGCGTAATGTTTTATGTTTCTTCCGTCATGTCTCAAAACCGTTGCCGATCAACTGAACACTGTCGGTAAACATACCGGCCCGATTGCCGTACTCATGATCTGTTTGTACAATTAATTCCCTTCTTGTATTACAAGCATCTGATGTTCCTAATGCCAGAACTTTTTCTTTGCTTGACGGCTGTTCAATGGAATGTTCATTTTCCGGATTTTTTCTTTCCTGATGCTGCTCCGGCATTCAGATATTCATCCAGCGCATCAAGCTTCTGTTCCCACATTGACCGGCAATGATCGACCCAGTCGGAAACTTCATTCAACTTTTCAACATGTACTTTGCAATATTTTTCCCTGCCGATCATTGTCGTTGCGATCAGTCCGCATTCGGAGAGTATTTTCACATGCCTGGAAACTGCCGGGCGGCTGATGTTGAATTGCCGCGCAACTTGGTTTACCGTCATTTTCTTTTTTGCTAAAACGTTTAAGATTTCCCTGCGATTCGGGTCGGCAATTGCCTGAAAGACATCTCTTCTCATAATTCCTTTTTCCTATATGTAACCGTTTGGTTACATATTAACATTTTGCATTATAAAACGCAAGTACTTCCTCATTGTTGTTTTTTACACACCGAGCACCGGAGGAATAAACTGAATCCCGGCAAAAGGAATAAAAAATAACTGTTCATCCGCCTCAGCAGTTTTTATATATTAACATTGTCATTAACCACTTTGGCGGAATTTTTTCCTGAAGAATAATATTTTTTATGTCTGATTACGATCCGGAACACACACTGCCCCCGTGGCGCAGTAAAATCCACGAAATTATCTTCGAAGCTGATACTCCTTCCGGCAGACGGTTCGACATTGTGTTAATAGGGTGCATCGTCCTCAGTGTTGCAGCAGTAATGCTCGACAGCGTGCAGGCAATCCGTTTGGAATGGGGTCTATGGCTAATCTATGCAGAGTGGATTTTTACCATCCTCTTCACGATTGAGTATCTTCTTCGGCTTATTTCCGTTACCCGTCCCGTGTTGTATGCAACGAGCTTTTTCGGCATTGTTGATCTTCTCGCCATCCTTCCGACGTATATCAGTCTTGTGTACCCCGGCGGACAATTTTTACTTGTCATCAGATTACTGCGCATCCTGCGTGTCTTTCGGGTGCTGAAACTGGTGAAATATGTCGGCGAGAGCAGACTGCTTGTTCAGGCATTGCAGTCCAGCAGAAGGAAAATTACGATTTTTATTTTTACCGTACTCACGCTGGTGACCATTCTTGGTTCGCTGATGTATCTTATTGAGGGGGAAAGCAACGGATTTACGAGTATCCCAAAAAGTATTTATTGGGCCATCGTTACGTTAACGACGGTCGGTTACGGCGATATCACACCGCAGACCGTACTTGGACAGCTGGTCTCCGTCGTCATCATGATTTTGGGGTACGGCATCATCGCCGTCCCGACGGGAATTGTGACAGTGGAAATGTCGCAGGCGTTTAAGTACAGAGGTCCGATTCGCGCCTGCTCCGGCTGCGCTGCTGACACGCATGATGAAGATGCGGAGTTTTGCAAATATTGCGGAAAGAAACTTTGATACCGCTCTTCTTTCAATGAGCCGTTACAACTGTTGTATCCATGCCGCCATTTTTTCTCTCATCCCGGCATCCGGAAGTTGTCCCGTTCCTCCATTAATGTTTTCCTGAAGATGCCGGAGGTCCGACGTTGCAGGAATCACGCATGTCACCGCCGGGTGCGACACGATAAATTTCAGAAAAAATTCTCCCCAGCTGTTGATCCCGGCATCCCGGCACCACGCAGGAATATTTTTTCCCTCCGCCAGACGGAACAGCCTCCCTTTTTCAAATGGTTCATTGATGATCGCCGCCACTCCCCGATCCATAGCGGTATTGAGAAGCGATTGTTCCGCGTAGCGAAAACGGAGGGAAAGATTCAATTGGATAAAGTCAATCGTGTGCAGTTTAATGATCCGCTCCAATTCATCGTGAGCGGACTCCTTATAATGTGTTATGCCGATATATCTGATCTTTCCCTCTTCTTTCCATTGCACGAGTGTTTTGAGGTGTGTCTCCCAGTCAAGCAGGTTATGAATCTGCATCAGGTCGATAACGTTTCTCTTCAGCTTTTTCATGGAGTTGTTCATCTGTTTCACTCCTTCCTCCCTGCCGGTGATCCAGACTTTTGTCGCATAGAAAAAACGATCGGAGAGACCCGCGGCGGCCGTACAATCGCCGATCACTTCCTCCGATCGCGCGTACATCGGCGATGTGTCAATTAACATTCCATTCACCGTTCCTGCGGCGGAAATTACTTCCTGCACAGGACGGCGTTCTTCGTTTGATGATCCGACATCGAACCGGCTCCATGTTCCGAGACCGATAACGGGAATCTTTTCGTTGGTTGAGGGAATCGGGCGTTGTATCATTTTTTTTCCTATACTTACCGTACTAAACGTCCGCCGCTGCTGACGGCGGTTTCCATTGAATCAAACAATCAATACCAGTATGTCAAATCTTTTTTCTTCCATCAACATAAAAAACGTAACGCTCAGAAACCGCATTGTTGTCTCGCCGATGTGTCAATATTCTTCGGAGGATGGCTTTTCCAATGACTGGCATCTTGTACATTTGGGAAGCCGCGCCGTCGGCGGAGCGGGACTGGTATTCACCGAAGCGGCGGCAGTTTCTCCAGAAGGGAGGATTTCGCCGGACGATCTGGGAATCTGGAGTGACGATCATGTTCCGGGATTGCGGAGGATTGTCGACTTCGTGCGGAACAACGGTGCGGCGGCAGGAATTCAGCTTGCACATGCCGGCAGAAAGGCGTCGACGTCGTCACCCTGGAAAGGAATGAAGAAATTATCTGTCGGACAGGGGGGCTGGAAAACTGTTTCTCCGAGCGCCGTATCATACAAAGAGGATGAGGAGCAGCCGGAAGCATTGACTGATTCCGGAATTCAATCGGTGATCGCCGACTTTACTTCCGCCGCCGCACGCGCACGCACTGCCGGATTTGATGTCGTGGAAATCCACGCAGCGCACGGATATCTGATACACGAATTTCTTTCTCCGATGAGCAATAAACGCACCGACCGATACGGCGGTTCGTTCGAGAATAGAACTCGGCTCCTGAAAGAATTAATTGAATCCGTACGAACTGTGTGGCCGGTCGAACATCCGTTGTTCGTCAGAATTTCCGCTTCGGACTGGGTGGAGGGCGGATGGAGTCTCGACGATTCTCTGGCGCTTGCCGAAATGTTAAAAATGCTCGGAGTTGATTTGATCGATTGCTCGTCGGGAGGAAATGTTCCCCGCGTGAAGATTCCCGTCGGACCGGGATATCAGGTGCCGTTTGCAGAAGCGCTCCGGCGGACCGGCATTCTGACCGGCGCCGTTGGACTCATCACCGGTGCCCGCCAGGCCGAGTCGATTCTGGAAGAAGGAAAAGCGGATTTGATCTTTCTTGCGCGGGAAATGCTCCGCGATCCTTATTTTGCGCTACACGCTGCGCAGGAATTGGAGAGCGAAATACTCTGGCCGGTGCAGTACGAGCGGGGAAAACCTCAAAGGCAGAAGTAGTTCAGTCGGAGTCAAAGAATCTCCCCGGCGTACAATAATGATATTCCATTGCAACAGACCGGGAAGATTCACCACTTCATTGATGCTATTTTGTATCCAATCCGCGTGCTCTAATCAACGGTGCAACTTCGGGGTCTCGTCCCCGGAATGCCCGGTACATTTCGCCGGCATCAATCGTTCCACCACGGGAAAGGATCATGTCACGGTACCGCTGTCCGTTTTCGCGGGTCATCCCTCCATGCTCCGTAAAATATGCGAAGGCATCATGATCGATCACTTCGCTCCAGAGATAGGCGTAATAACCTGCTGCATACCCTCCGCCCCAGACGTGAGAAAAATAAATCGTTCGGTACCGCGGCGGCACTTCCGGCATGTAAATGCTGTACTTCTTCAATGATTCGAGCTCAAATTGATCGACATCGTTCACCTGTGCCGACGGCAGCAGAGTGTTCCATGACATGTCCAGAAGCGCGGCGGCAAGATATTCCGTGGTGGCAAATCCCTGATTAAACGTCCTGGATTTTTTTATTTTTTCCGCCAATGCATTCGGCATTGGTGCGCCGGTTTTATAATGCTTCGCATAGTTTGCAAACACCGCCGGTTCGAGCGCCCAGTGTTCGTTGAATTGCGACGGAAATTCGACAAAATCTGTCGCAACATTCGTTCCGGTCAGCCGCGGATATTCCACCGCGGTTAAAAGTCCGTGCAACGCGTGGCCGAATTCATGAAACATCGTCGTCACATTATCAAACGTCAACAGTGCCGGCTCGCCTTCGGACGGTTTGCTGAAATTGCAGACGTTGAAGACCACCGGTTTCGTCTTAAACATTCCTACTCCGTCCACAAATGTATCCATCCACGCACCCCCGCCTTTGTTGTCTCTCTTATAAAAATCAACATAGAAGAGTCCCATCGAACTGTTGTCATGGTCGAACACTTCAAACACCCGCACATCGGGATGATAGACCGGAAGATCGTTCCGCTCTTTGAATGACAAACCGAACAATTTATTAGCAGAAAAGAAGACTCCCTTTTCAAGCACACTGTTCATTTCGAAGTACGGCATAATTTGCGACTCGTCCAGATCATATTCTGCCTTCCGCACTTGTTCGGCGTAATATTGCCAATCCCACGGTTGAAGCGTGAAACCGCCCCGCTCCTTGTCGATCATCGCCTGCATTTTCGCCGCTTCTCCTTTGGCTTTGGCGATGGCTGCCGGCGCCAGATCGGTCAGCAGTTTAATCGCAGCGGATGATGTTTTTGCCATTCGGTTGTCGAGCACAAAATCTGCATAGGTCGGAAATCCAAGAAGGAGTGCCCGTTCCGCTCTGATGACATTCAAACGTTTTATGATGTCGCGCGTATCATTGCTGTCCGATAACGCCGTCCGTGTAGCGGATGCTTTAAAAAGACGTTCCCGCACAGTGCGGTTCTTCAGCGATGCCTGTGCCGGCTGTTGCGTTGTGTTTTGAAGCGAAAGCACCCATTTCCCTTCCAGTCCGCGTTGCCGCGCCGCTTCCGCAGCAGCAGAAATTTCCGATGCGCTCAGTCCCTCCAGTTCTTTTAGATCGCTGATGACAAGCGCCGCCGCTTTTGTTCCGGCGAGCAGACGGTTTTGAAAGTCGGTGGAAAGTTTCGACTCCTCCTGATTCAATGCACGCAGCCGTGCTTTTTCTTTCTCGTTCAACAATGCGCCGGCACGGACAAAATCCTTGTAGTATCGTTCTGCCAGAATCTGCTGAATCGGAGTTAACGCGGATCTTCCATCGTAAACCTTTTTCACCCGTTGGAAGAGCTTATCATTCAGAAACAATGCGTCGTTGTGCGCCGCAAGTCTCGGAGCAACGTCAACCTGAATTTTCTGCAGCGCATCGTTTGTATTTGCCTGCACCATTGCAAAAAATACTTTGGCGGAGCGGGAAAGAAGGGCGCCCGACTGCTCCAGCGGAATAATGGTGTTCTGAAATGTTGCCGGCTGCTTCGAGGAAACAACGGCATCGATCTCCGCAAGCTGTTGACGCATTCCCTCTTCCATCGCCGGTTGATAATCGGCATCGCGGATTCGGTCGAACGCCGGTGCTTCGTACGGCAAAGTACTTTTCTGAGCGAACGGATTCGCCGATGTGAATGGTGTTGTTGTATTCATTGTCGTTTCGGATTTATTATCAATGTGAGATGATGGCTGACCGAGTGCGGTCGCCGTCTGAATTCCCGTTGCAAGAATCAACATTGCAGCGGTCATAAATGTTTGGTGTGACATAAATGCTCCGGTGAATTGATCTGCTTTTTCTCTCGGTGTGGAGATGCCGGCAGGATATGAATAATATTATTGTGGTGTCTCTAAACTACTGCATTTCGATCTCTTTTGCAATTAAAGAACATTCCGAAACAGAATTGTCCCGGTAATACCGGAATCAGTTTCATGCAGCGATTATCGCTTCGTTCGGTGCTATCGGTGGAAGGTTCGAAGGACTTTTATTACATTGGCATACACCGGTTTATTTCCCGGTAATCTGCCATCAAAAAAATTGAGCACCGAATGAATATCACCGTATTAGGCTGCGGTCTGGTCGGCAGGCCGATGGCTGTTGATCTGGCGTCAGACGCTTCTTTTAAAGTTACCGTAGTGGATCGAAATCCTGCAAATCTCAAAAAACTTCCTGCGAATAAACAGATTCGGGCCGTTGAAGCGGATTTATCAAAACCGGATCAGCTCCGGAAGATTCTTGAATCATCCGACATGGTTCTAAATGCCGTTCCCGGATTCATGGGATTTTCAGTGATGGATGAAATTATCGCTGCGGGAAAGAATGTGGTGGATATCGCTTTTTTTCCGGAAGATCCATTTCTGCTTGATGCGAAGGCGCAACAGAACAACGTTACAGCCGTGGTCGATTGCGGCGTAGCTCCGGGAATGAGCAATTTGCTGACGGGGTATGTCGATTCACTGTTGGATCGGACAGATTCCGTATTAATTTATGTCGGAGGTCTTCCGGTTGTGCGGACATGGCCGTATGAATACAAAGCGGGGTTTTCTCCGGCGGATGTTATTGAAGAATATACGCGTCCCGCCCGGTATGTGGAAAATGGAACTCTGGTTGTTCGTCCGGCGCTTTCCGATCCCGAATTGCTTTCGTTTCCCGAAATCGGCACGCTGGAAGCATTCAACAGCGACGGACTGCGTACGTTGGCCGCCACACTGAAGGCGCCCAATATGAAGGAAAAAACACTCCGGTATCCCGGCCATATCGAAAAAATGCTGGTGCTCCGCGAGTCCGGTTTTTTCAGCAGCGCTGACATTGATCTGAATGGTATAAACATTAAACCGATAGATTTGACTTCCAGGCTTCTCTTCCCTATGTGGGAACTGCGCGACGGGGATGCCGACATCACCATCATGAAAATCATTATTGAAGGTGTTCAATCGGGAAAAAAGATACGGTATACGTATGATTTGTTCGCGCGACATGATGAGACAAATAATGTTCACTCCATGGCGCGGACGACAGGATATACCGCTACGGCGGTCGTACGGTTGATTGCGAATGGTTTATATGATACGAAAGGAATCTCGCCGCCTGAGTACATCGGACGGAATAATGCATGCGTCGATTTTATTCTGAAAGAGTTGGAGCAGCGTGGCATTCACTATCATGTAACAATCGATCATCCGGCATAGATGCGCGGAAGTAGTTATCCATTTATTCGTTGCTTAACTATTTTTCCATATCGCCGTCATCAACACTCATGATGAGCTTCCGTTCATTACCATGAACATCACCATTCGTCCGATTGAACAACACGACAACGCCGAGATCGCCGAGGTCATCCGAACGGTCTTCCGTGAATTCAAGATCGACAAACCGGGCACTGTCTACACCGATCCGACAACGGATGATCTCTTTTCATTGTTTCAAACGCCGCGGAGCGCATATTGGATCGCCCAGGACGGCGGAACAATTGTGGGAGGCTGCGGAATTTTTCCGACGAACGGATTGCCCGATGGCTGCGTGGAACTTGTAAAATTTTATGTCGCCGCAGAATACCGCGGAAAAGGTGTCGGCAATACGCTGATGCAAAAGAGTATTGCGGTTGCGCGGGATTTCGGCTACACACAAATGTATCTCGAATCTTTTCCCGAACTCTCCAAAGCTGTCAGTATGTATCTCCGCTCCGGTTTTGTGCAGATCGATCACCCGCTCGGCAATTCGGGTCATTTCGCCTGCAACCTTTGGATGGTGATGGATCTGCGACGTCA
>CAZQSI010000045.1:0-5752 GCA_964596155.1 uncultured Chitinophagaceae bacterium | reverse complement strand
GGAAAA
The DNA here is from genome assembly GCA_964596155.1 of uncultured Chitinophagaceae bacterium. GTDB lineage: Bacteria > Bacteroidota > Ignavibacteria > UBA10030 > UBA8401 > UBA8401. The sequence continues at coordinate 5,746 of CAZQSI010000045.1, read as the reverse complement.
ACGTTTCACGCAGGTGTGGCGCGGGAGGGCGGCGGTGCGCTGCTTTCATTCCGGGCAGCCTACAGTATTGAACATATCGGCATTGAACCTTCTCCGGCAAACTCCTCATGGGAAACAGGAATATTGTACGGCTCTATCAGGCATACCGAAAGTTGGTCAGCTTCCATTTCGGCCGGTCTCTCCCTCACCGGAGGAGTTGTAAGGGATTCGGTCCGGAGCAATCCTCCTCAAAATAATAATTCCCAGCGGCTCATCATTGAATTGGACCGATACCATCACCGCTCGTTTACGCGAATAGGATACCCGATTGAGATGCGAATCCTTTGGAAACCCTATTCCAATTTCGGCGTCGGAATTTGTTATTTCATCAACTACAATTCCGTTCGACGGCTGCACGGCATAACCTTTGTTGCACAAACCATTTATTAATGATATTGAGAATCAGCTCGAACTCCTTGATTTTTGATTCGAAAGGACTTACACTCATGTACTTTTTGCAGTATTGAACGGACATCCGCATGCGGAAAATTACATCGAGTCAATTGATCTATTTTGGCATTGATGCCGTGCTGCTCTTGGTTTGTTTAATGCACGCCCCCTCCGTTCTCGGCAGAGCGGCCCCTCCCTTTACCGTCCGCGGAGACTTTCAGCTGGTTGTCGACAAGATTACTGTTCCTGCTTCGGCAGGCGATCTGCTGGAGGGCGACAGAATCATATCATGGAACAGCCGTTCGGTAGCATTTCCGGAGATGCTTGAGTTTTATGCTGATCAATCCGTTATTGATCAGCGCGCCGACATCGGCTTCATGCGGGACGGAACGCATCAACGCACCGGTATTACTGCTGTTGCCTATTACCAATCGCCGAGATTTCTCTTCGTTTCATTTCTGGTCGGCATGTTGACCTGGATTGTCGGGGTATTCATTCTTTTTCAGCGGCAGAAGAGTTCGTCGGCAGATGTTCTGCATTCGGCGTTAATTGCTCTCGCCGTATCCATCATGACCACGTGGGGACGGCTCGACGCGTCGTCCTGGATTTCCGCAGGAACGCGTTTGTTATTTTTTCTCAGCTATGCATTCACGCCTGCGCTGTTTCTGCTCTTTGTCATGAATTATCCTCTCCGCCATTCCGGATATCTGCGCGGAAAATCCCTTGCGCTTATTTCGATTGCGGCATCGCTCTCCATTCTTCAGACGTATTTCCACCTTGCCGCCCTTTACGGCGAACCGGCGGATCATTATTCGTCCTTCCAGCGGTGGTACAATATTTTTAATATTTATTTGCTGCTCTGTTATGTCGGTATGGTGATCAGTTTAATCCGCTCGTACCGCCGGTCGGTACGGACCGCGGACAAGCAGCGGCTGGAGTGGATTCTGTGGGGGTTCTGCGCCAGTCCGATTCCGTTTGTTCTTTTCATCAAGCTTCCCCAACTCTTCGGCATTACCGGAGGATTGATCGAGGAAGAACTAACGACGCTGTTTTTTCTTTTGATTCCCTTTTCCTGTGCGATCTCCCTGGTGCAGTACAATCTGGTGGATATCCGTCTGGTGATCAATCGCAGTATTGTGTACGCGTCGTTAACGCTGTTTGCCGGAGTCATCTACTTCCTTACGGTGCTGCTTGCGGTCACCACCTTCGACAACGAAACGCATTTTAAAGATTATCTTTCCATCGGCGTGCTGATCTTTTTGATCGGTCTGATTCTGAATCCTGCCAGAAAACGGATTCAACGTCTGCTTGATCTGGTGCTATTTCCCGCCCGCGTAACATTCCGCACGACCACCGCAGGCATTCGGGAATCGCTCCGTCACTGTATGACGGTCGACGAAGTCATGAAAACAGCTTCCGATCATCTCACCAAAGCATTTCCATACGATTCGTTTGCAATGTACTCATATCTGCCGGACACTTTGGTGCTGAAAGAAATGCGCGGCGGTGTTTATCCGGCGGAGGTTTCTTTGTCGGATGAGGATGAGACAGCCGTGCGCAGCGGCAGCGTGATTGCGGCATCCTCAGCGTTTGCATTTCAACGGAATGATATTGCCGGCGATGCCTCTTCTCTTCTCGAGCGCATGGACGGGGTTTTTTGTGTTCCCCTCCTTTCAAAATCGAATACAATCATCGGAGTGCTCACTGGCAAATCCGGCGCACGGAGCGGTAAATTCACGGAGGAAGAGGCGGATCTTATTTTGTCGCTCTGCTCCGATACATCGCAAACAATTGACCGCTTGACCGCTCAGGAACAAATGATTGTCCATCAGGAAGAGAAAAAGAGAGCACAGGAATTAAGCAATCTGAAATCATATTTTGTTTCCAGCGTATCGCATGAATTGAGAACTCCGTTAACCTCCATTCGCATGTTTGCCGAACTGCTGCGGAACGGCAACCGGCTCTCCCGAAAACGACAGGAGGAGTATTTGGCCATCATTGAGGGGGAAAGCAGCAGGCTGACAAATCTGGTCGAGAATGTTCTTGATTTCGCTTCCATCGAACGCGGGGGAAAAGAATATCAGCTCAAAGAGATCAATCCGACCGATTTTCTTCAGCGGGCTGCGAAAGCGATGGAATATCAGTTTGCGCAGCGAGGTTCAACACTCAAACTCACCATGCAAAAAAAACTTCCGGAGATCATGGGAGATCCCGAAGCGCTTGAGCAGGTTGTGATTAACCTTCTTTCCAACGCATTAAAATACACTCTGACATCTGCACCGGTCTCTCTTCGCGCCAAAGCGGTGCGCGGTGTTGTACAGATTGAAGTAGCGGATCGGGGCATTGGAATTCCGAAGAATGAACTTCCGAATATCTTTAAAAATTTTTACAGAGTGCGGCATCCCGATCTGCGCCAGATAGGGGGCGCAGGGCTGGGGCTTGCACTGGTGCGCCACATTGTCGACGCTCACGGCGGCACAATCACCGTCCGAAGTATTGTCAAAAAGGGAAGTACATTCACCGTTCATTTGCCGATTCACAAAGCGAGGTCCTTATGAAACGCATTCTGATTGTCGAAGATGATCCGGCAATTCTCACAGGGTTGACCGATGCATTAACAAATGAACACTTCCAGGTTCGGTCGGAGACGAACGGAGCAAAAGGATTTGAAGCCGCAAAAAAACATCCGTTCGATCTGATCATTCTGGATGTGATGCTTCCCGCAATGAACGGACTCGAAATATGTTCGACGCTGCGCCGGGAAAAAGTGAGCACACCGATTCTGATGCTGACGGGCAAAGGCGAAGAGGTGGACAAAGTGCTCGGTCTTGAATTGGGTGCGGATGATTATGTCACCAAACCGTTCGGTCTGCGGGAACTGATCGCCCGCATCAACGTGCTGCTTCGCCGGCAGCAGCATCAGGAAAATGAAATTCTAGAATCGGCATTCGGCGACGTGCGGATCGACTTCAAAAAACATGAAGCCTATAAAGGTAAACGGAAGCTCGAACTCAGCGCGAAAGAATTTCTGCTGTTGAAGTATTTCATCAGCCGCGAAGGCGAAGTGATCACGCGCCATCAGCTGCTGGACGATATTTGGGGTTACGAATCCATGCCGACTACCCGGACCGTGGACAATTATATTCTTTCGCTGAGGAAAAAAATTGAAACAAAACCTTCAGCACCCAAGCATCTGATTACTGTGCATACCGCCGGTTATAAATTCGTTCTGAAATGATATGTACGCCGCCGGTGAAAGGTTCGGTCAGAGTGTGCAGGACAACAACGGTTCACGAATGTTTGAGTAATTGTTTCAGCACACTCATGTTTTCGACATCTTCGTGAAGATCGTCACTCTTCGGCGTTTCAAGAATTTTCGGAATGTGTGCAAAACGATCATCATTCATTAACAGGCGAAAGCCGGTCAGTCCGATCGCCCCTTTGCCGATATGTTCATGCCGATCCACGCGCGACCCGAGTCCTTTTTTGGAGTCGTTGATATGAAAGGCGGCAAGCCGGTCTAATCCTATAATGTCGTCGAACTGCGTAAAGACCTCTTCATATCCTTTCTCCGTGGCAATATCATATCCGGCGGCAAAGATATGGCAGGTGTCGATGCACACGGCCATTCGTTCGGGATGCTCGACGCCGTCGATAATTGAACGGAGATGTTCAAACCGGTAACCGACATTTGTTCCCTGACCCGCGGTTGTTTCCAGCACGCTTTTCGTTTTGAATTGTTTCGTCTGATCGTGTGCATAATTCAGACTTTCACAAATCCGTTTAATACCCTCCGCGTCCCCCGCTCCGAGGTGCGAACCGGGATGAAAGTTCAGCAGCGGAATGCCGAGCTGTTCGCATCGTTCCAGTTCGTCAATGAACGCCGTTCGTGATTTTTTCAAAATATCCGGATTGACGGCGCAGAGATTGATCAGATATGAATCATGAGAGACAACCGGTGTAATACCTGACGCCGCAATCTTTTCCGCATACAGATTAATATCGGCGGTCGTCAGCGGTTTGCCATTCCATTGATTGCTGTTCTTCGTAAAAACCTGAAGCGCCGTGCAGCCGATGGATGTCGCACGGTCAACAGCGGTGTGTACGCCTCCGGCAACGGACATATGCGCTCCAAGCAGCGGCTGATGTTGCTTTTGTTCTTTCATGCAATGGTTTCCTCAAAAAGGATTTAAGGAAAATGTGCCTAATTTATTCTATCTTCATTCTAAGATACGATCTTGCTTCATCGAAAACACCTTTTTGTCCCCCTTGGTCCCAACATGACCCGTCTTGAAAAGATAATCAGGAAAAAAGAAAAACTCGTCGTCGGGGTGATGTCCGGAACGTCGGTCGATTCGGTTGATGCCGTGCTGGTGCGGATTCGAATGAACGGGCGGCGCGTTGAGATGAAACAGCTGGCGTTTCATTCGCACCGGTATCCTCCGGGATACAAAGAAATGATTCTTGCCAGTTCGATTCCGGGCGGCGGCAGCGTGGAGAGCATTTCCACGCTGAACATACTTGCTGCACACTATTTTTCCGATGCTGTGAAGGCGGTGGCACGAAAAGCGCGTTTGCCGATCTCCGCCGTCGATCTGATCGGTTCGCATGGTCAGACAATCCATCATCTTCCCGCGCCGCGAACATTGTTCGGAAAAAACATCCGCTCTACGCTTCAGATCGGAGATCCGTCCACCATTGCCAAACGTACGGGAATCATCACCGTCGGAAATTTCAGAACGGGAGATATGGCGCTGGGCGGTCAGGGTGCTCCTCTTGTTCCGTATTTTGATTATGCCATGTTCCGATCGTCTCGCCGGAACAGAGCACTGCTCAACATCGGAGGAATTGCCAATATCACCATCCTGAAGAAAAAGTGCCGTCCGGATGAGGTGATTGCGTTTGACACCGGACCGGGAAATATGGTGATTGATGCGCTCATGCACCGATTATACCGTCAGCCGTTTGATCGCGGGGGAGCAGCGGCGGCAAACGGACGGATTCTTTCCCCGTTGCTTGCGAAATTGCTCCGGCATCCCTATTTTAGTCGGTCACTGCCAAAATCAACGGGGCGGGAAGAGTTTGGTGATGCCTTTGTACGGAGTCTGCTGCGGTACGGAAGAAGAGCATCGAAGAATGATCTGATTGCGACGGCAACCGAACTCACGGCGCTTTCCGTCTTCGACCAGTTCAATCGGTTCGGCCGTCCGCAGCTGAATGGCGAGACGCTTCACGAAGTCATCATCAGCGGCGGCGGATCAAAAAATAGAACGCTCGTTGCGGCGCTCAAAAAATATTTTTATCCGTCTCTGATTAC
>CAZQSI010000044.1:15228-24392 GCA_964596155.1 uncultured Chitinophagaceae bacterium | reverse complement strand
GCAACGATTACTGATGCGGCGCCTGCATTCTTCAAGACCCGGGCTGCTTCCATGATTGTGGAGCCGGTGGTGATGATATCGTCGATCACAAGAATTGATTTTCCCTGAACGGTCATTGGATCGGTAACCCTAAATGCTCCCTCGATGTTCATTTTTCGTTCATCGGCATTCAAATGTGTTTGTGTCTCGGTATATTTTATCCGACGGAGTGCATCGGTTGACATCGGAATGCCGAGCGACTCGGAGATTCCCCGCGCGATAAAATCGCATTGGTTATATCCCCGCTCCCGTTCTTTTCTTTTATTCAACGGCACCGGCAGGATGAGGTCAATCGATGATTTTTTCAAAAGTCCGGATAACCGTATCCCCAATTCATATCCAAATGTCGTAACCTCCTCATACTTCAGAGAATGGGCGAGCTGCTGCAGCAGCGATCCCTTTTCAAAATAATAAAGCATAACGCAATCATCGATGAATCCATCGGCCGCGAAACGGTTCCGGAGGACCGTAAAGGTATGATCATTTCTATTCACCCGCGACAGCGAATTCCAGCAATTGCTGCAAATCCGTTTTTCACCGTCCCGGAGACGCGTACCGCAGTGAAAGCATGATATTTGGAAGAGGAAATCCCTGAGAGGATGGAGAAGCGATGTAACGATTGACTGTATCATCGGAGTGTGCCGATACGTGGCTTCCGCTTTACAGCATGGCGGAAGGAATCATTTTTCCTTTGTCAGGCGTTGAATTTCATCGCGGAGCTGCGCCGCCCGTTCAAATTCCAGATCCGCGGAAGCCTTCATCATCTCGTCTTGCAATTCTTCAATCAGATCCTTTCGCTGTTCTGCAGAGAGATATTTCACAACATTATCGGCAACAACGGCGAGATGTTTTTGTTCTTTCCTGGCATCGTAGCGTGATGAAACGTCCGCCACCGCCGTGGATGCAATGATTTCATCATGAGATTTGTAAATGGTCTTCGGCGTGATTCCGTGCTTCGTGTTGTAGGCAATTTGTTTTTTCCGCCGCCGTTCCGTTTCGTCGATGGTTTTTTTCATGGAATCGGTGATTTTGTCCGCGTACATAATCACCTTGCCGTTGGCATTCCGTGCCGTTCGGCCGGCGGTTTGAATCAGCGAACGCTCGGAACGGAGGAAACCTTCCTTGTCGGCATCCAATATTGCTACCATCGAGACTTCCGGAAGATCGAGTCCTTCGCGTAAAAGATTGACGCCGACGATGACATCGCTGTGACCCAATCGCAGATTCCTGAGGATTTCCACACGATGGAGTGCATCCACTTCGGAATGAATATATTCTACTTTGATTCCGAGATCAAGAAGATACTCCGTCAGATCTTCCGCCATCCGTTTCGTGAGCGTGGTGACAAGCACCCGTTCGTGTTTCACCACTTTGTCCCGAATCTCAGCCAGCAAATCGTCGATCTGATTCTTCACCGGTCGCACTTCGATCACCGGATCGAGCAACCCTGTCGGCCGGATCACCTGTTCCACAAACACTCCCTGCGTTTTTTCCATTTCATATTTTCCGGGAGTGGCACTGACAAAAATCACCTGATTCACCATCTGCTCCCATTCATCAAATTTCAACGGACGGTTATCCAGCGCGGAGGGAAGCCGGAATCCATGTTCCACAAGCGTCTGCTTCCGGCTTCGATCGCCAAAATACATCGCTCCGATCTGCGGCACCGTAACATGCGATTCATCAATAATCAGCAGAAAATCTTTCGGGAAATAATCGAACAGACAGAACGGACGTGAACCGGGAGGCCGGGAGGCGAGATGGCGGGAATAGTTTTCGATGCCGTTACAGTAGCCGACTTCCCTCATCATCTCCAGGTCAAAGCGTGTTCGCTGTTCCAGGCGCTGTGCTTCAACAAATTTCCCGAGATTCCGCATTTCCTCAAGCCGTTCCTTCAATTCAATTTCGATTGAGACCATTCCCTTTTCCAAAGATTCACGGGTGGTCACAAATTGTTTGGCGGGATAAATCACATCATAATCAGTTTCTCCGATAATCGTTCCGTCGAACGAGTTGATATAGGAGATTCGTTCGATCTCATCACCGAAAAATTCCACGCGGATCGCCTCATCGTTTTCGTATGCAGGGATTACTTCAACAACATCACCGCGGACGCGGAATGTGCCGCGCTGGAATTCGTAATCATTTCGTGCATAAAAAATATCGAGCAGTTTTCGGAGAAGTTTGTTCCGTTCAATCCTGTCTCCTTTTTTGATCACCACCATTTGTGCGATCCACTCATCCGGCGCGCCGATTCCGTAAATGCAGCTGACGGATGCCACCACGATCACATTCCGTTTGCCGGAAAGAAGGGCGCTTGTTGCCCGCAGCCGGAGCCGGTCGATCTCTTCGTTAACGGAAGAATCTTTTTGAATATAAGTGTCCGTCGTCGGCACATATGCTTCCGGCTGGTAATAATCGTAATAGCTGATGAAAAATTCGACGTGGTCGTTCGGAAAAAATCCCTTGAATTCGGCATACAACTGCGCGGCGAGTGTCTTATTGTGGGACATGATCAGAATCGGGCGGTCGAAATTCTTGATCACGTTTGAGATGGAAAATGTTTTTCCACTTCCGGTCACGCCAAGGAGCGTCTGATACCGGTCCCCGCGGACAATTCCTTCCGTCAGCTGACGGATTGCTTCCGGTTGATCCCCCTGAGGTTTGTATTCTGAGACTAGCGAGAACGACATTATTTACCGCCGTGGAGAAACTTTACTATTTCACGCGTCAGTTTTCTGGGAGAAAACCGGACGCTCTGGGCAAACACACGGTTCGCCACTCCGGGTACGATCACTGTTTTCTTTTTCATGAATCCGCTGTATCCTGCTTTGGCAACGGAGCCGACAGTCATCGTCATTCCCGTCTTACTCATAAGTTTTGTCTTTTCAATTTTAGCACGTTCTTGAAATCCCGTTGCGGTCGGTCCGGGGCAAAATGCCGTGACCCAGACGCCTGTGCCTCTCGTTTCCGACGCAAGGGCTTCCGACAGGAACAGGACATACGATTTACTGGCATAATACGTTGCCATCAACGGACCGGGTTGAAAGGCGGCGGTGGAAGCGATGTTCATGACGCCGCCGAATTTTCTTTGCAGCATACCGGGCAAGATGAGGCGCGTCAAATGCGTCAGGGAGGTTATATTCACTTGAATTAAATCAAGCTGATCCTGAACATCAATTTTTGAAAAGGCGCCATGGACACCAAATCCGGCGTTGTTTACAAGGAAATCTGCCCGAAGGTTGTTCCGTTCAAGATGCTGAAACAATTCGTCGGGAGCAGTTGCGAGCGCCAGATTCATCGGTACGATGTGAACGACACTTTTGTGAGCTGCATGCAGTTCTTCCGACACGGATTTTAATTTATCTGCATTTCGTGCGACGAGGATAAGATCGTGTCCGTGCTGAGCAAAGATTTTTGCTAACTCATATCCGATGCCGCCGGAGGCGCCTGTGATTAATGCCGTTTTTCGTGACATGTCGGTTCCTTCCCATTGATGATGATCAATCGAAGAGCCGGAATCCGCTCTTCACCCTGCCCGTACGAGAACGACTGTTTATTTCACGAAGAGCAGCTTTCGTGTTTGCGTAAAATGGTCCGATTCCAACCGATAGAGGTACATACCGCTGGCAACGTGCGATGCATCCCAATCCGCACTGTAACTCCCGGCGTCATATTCATTATTGACGAGGGAAGCAATGCGTTTTCCGTCAAGAGAGACGATATCCAGTTTTATCTTTCCTCGTTTTGCGATGTCGAAATGAATTGTTGTTTTCGGATTAAACGGATTGGGAAAGTTTTGATACAAATTGAATGACTCCGGTTTGATGGAGTTGACTTTACGAACGCCGGTCGGTTTTTCCAGCAAACCGGCATTGACCCATGCCGTGTACCAGAGACTTGCAAGATCAATGGTTGCCAGCTGGAATTGCGCTTTTGTCATCGTCCCCAGTTGCTGCCAGAGTGAAGCATAGTACTGACTTGAATAAGATCCTCCGGTCAATGCCTTCGCTGCATTGTCTGCCCGAAAGATGGAATCAATCAGTGCATTCGACTGAATGATGTACGCGAAAACAAAACCATAAATATCTTCGATGTACCGAACGGTGTCCTTGGTGATTGTTATCTCGCTCTGATAACTGTTGATCATCGTCGATTCATACCGCGAATGGATGCCGTTGTTGCCTGTTAATTTTCCGTCGTAATTGATCGTTGCGTGCAGCGGCTGATGCGGGTCTGCCACATAATGTCCGATATCGGCTGCTGTTTGGTAAGAAGTATTCCAGTCACCCCGCTTCAACTGAGCCGTCAGCGAATCCATCCATTGCACCACTGCCCAGGGATTCGTGCCGTTTTCCTTCACCCGTTTCCATCCGTACGTGGCAATCAACGAATTAAAATTTCTCTCCAGCTGTTTAAAATTTGGATAATCGTCAACATCCAGATAATGACGGTACTGTTCGGAAAACATAGATGTATCGCTGCTGTTCCGTCTGGTGTCCGGATCGGTAGAGTGCTGTTCCAAAAACGACTGCTGGTCGATGAATTGCTTCATCGACGGCGGAAGATGCTTCACCGCATTCTTATTGATGATCTTATGACCGGTGCTTCCCCAGCCGAAGGCGGTGTGGACGGTGATGATGAAAAACAGGATGAAATGCTTCATTACTACTCCGATGTTTGTCCTGCAATATAGAAGATTTTCGCTGGAAGTTAAAGGATTTGCAATAATTTCCTTACTGCACAAACCGATCGTAGATCAGTTTTGCAATCGTTGAAAAAACAACCGTGATGTAGAGCGGACGAATCACGGCGATTCCTTTTCGCACGGCAAGCCGAGCACCGATTCGTGCTCCCGCAATTTGTCCCGCCGCCATGATTGCTCCGTACGAAAACATGATGGATCCCCCGAGCGCAAACATCATGACCGAAGCAACATTGCTGGAGAGATTCATCACTTTGGTATGCGCCGTTGCTTTTCGAATTTCGTATCCCATCACCGTCATAAACGCCATTGCCCAAAATGCGCCGACACCGGGACCAAAAAATCCGTCATATCCGCCCAACATAATGCCGGCAATGCCATAAAAAGTATTTTTTGATATTTTTGACGGCGATTCGTGCAATCCAAGCGAAGGTGTAATGAGAGTGTAAACGGCGATGATCAGCAGCATGATCGGAATAATGTATCCGAGGAGGCGGGCATCAAGCTGCTGGACGCTCCAAGCTCCTATTGCTGCGCCGATAAAGGTAATGATGATTCCGACCTTTTCTTCTCGAAATCGGACGAGTCCGCTGAATCGATAATACCGTGAAGAGGTAAAAACGCCGAACATGCTTTGAAACTTATTTGTACCAAGGGCGATGTGCGGCGGGACGCCAACACTGAGCAATGCCGGAAGTGCAATCAGACCGCCGCCGCCGGCGATCGAATCAATCAAACCGGCAAAGACGGAAGCGACAAACAGGATGATATAAACGAGATAGTCTTCCAGATATGCTCGGGAATATATTACATCGAAAAGAATGAGACGGCTGTATACATAACCGCGGCAAGTATTGCAGCGACGGATGCAAGCGGCAGCTGTGTCAGCACATGATCCATTAAATCAGTTCCTGTTGCAATCGAAGAGAGTATCGTCGTATCGGAAATGGGGGAACAATTGTCGCCGTACACTGCGCCTCCGGTAACTGCGGAAAAACAGAGCAGATTAAAAAACGGATCGGGATTCACCGCATACGCCAGCGGCATGGCAATCGGAAAGACCACTGCATAGGTGCCGAATGATGTTCCGATGGAAAATGAAATGAACATGGTGATGAACAAAAACATTGCTGGCAATAAAAACGGGATAATCACATGACTGGTCGTTCTGATGACAAATGATGCCGTTCCCAATTCGCCTGACACCGATCCGAGCGTGACGGCCAATCCCAAAATAATCGCTCCGATCGTCACTCCTTTGCAGCCGTTGACAAATCCTTCAACAATCGTGTTGAGGTTCATTCCTTTGTATTTTGCCAAGACCATTGCGGAAAGCACTGCTGCAACGAATGCAATTTCGATATACAAAACGCCAAACAGAGCATACGGTATCATCGCCGTCCCGATCAATACGCCGATCGGAACGAAAAAATCGAGTAACGAGGGATGATAGGTCTCATCCACATCAACTTCGTTCAGTTCCTTCGAGATCATCGGCTGAGCATCCGGCCTGTCAAGCTCGCCCGTTGTCTGAACACGCACCATTGCCGCTTTCATTTTTTTTCCGTACCAGGGAAGTTTATCCAAACTGAACAACAATGTGGATGTGATGGCGAACCATGCGTAAAAATTAAACGGAATCGCCTGAAACAAAAATGTGTTGGCAAACTGCAGATCGGTGAACAACGGAGACGTGCCGACGATCAAACTGCCGATAAAGATCGGCCAGGCATTGAACGGAATAATCGTGGCGATGGGAGATGCCGTAGAATCAATGATGTATGACAATTCCTCATGGCTGACCTTTTTTTCGTCGCAGACAGGTTTCACTGTTGAACCCGCAAGCACCGTACTGATAGTCCCGCCCTGATGAAAGAGCACTCCGACCAAAAATGCGAAAAACTTTGACGATCGCCGGTCTTTCGCAATTTTTCTTCCCGCCCATTCGGCAAAGTGCCGTGCGCCGCCCGATTTGCCCCAGACTCCGATCAAACCGCCAAGTCCCCAAAGATAGACAACGAGAATCTGTCCGTATTTCACACTTCCGATGGAGGGAATTAGAAACTCTCCGACGATATCGTACTTGCCGATGACAAATCCTCCGAGAACGATTCCCGCAAAGAGCGATGGAATTACTTCTTTGGTCGTAAAGCAGAGAATAAGCGTCACTAACGGCGGCACGAGCGACCAGTAACCGAAATCGCCTTCGTGCGCATTGATGCCGAACATCGTGGATTGTGTTCTGAGTACAATCAACAGCAGAAGTGAAAAGAGAATGGATGCCCAAATGTAAATTTTTTTATTCATTCGGTTATTTTTTCGGTCAGATTTTCAACGATGATTATTTTCATTACAACATCAGGCTCTTTGCTCCAGATCGATGTTTATTTTGAAGTTGCTGTCCACTTTCCTTCTTTCATAATCATTTCATCGTCGAACCACACGTTTGGAAATTTCACGAGACCGTCGAGATGGCTTGCCACACGAACTGTCCCTCCCATCGATTTATTGTCGCCAAACGCTATGTGAATGGTTCCCATGACTTTTTCGTCCTCGATAATCTTTCCGGTAATGATCGCTTTGTCGTTCGTCCCGATACCGAATTCGGCAACATTGAAGGCATCTTTCCCGTGCGGTTCAAGCAGTTGTTTTAACTGTTCTGCTTCCGATCCGCCGGTGATTTCCGTTGCATATCCGTCGCGCACGGTAATGCGTATCGGCGACTTCAGGATGCCGATCATGGCGAATGAACCATCGACGACAATGTGACCATTCGATTGATGTTCAAGCGGAGCAAGATATGCTTCGCCGGTCGGAAGATTTCCGGATTGTCCTTTTTCGCGAAATAATCCTGAACTTGCGAACGCTTTTCTTCCGGAGATCGGCATGGAGATATCGGTTCCGGCTGCGGTTGTAACGCGGATGACGGATGTCCGTTCCATTTTTTCACAGAGTGCAAATGTTCTCTTGGCTATTTCATGATAGTCCGCATTCATGCAGCGGACCATAATCTCTTCGGTGACTCCGGGCAGCGTGGCAATGCGGACGCCACATGCACTTGCTGCGCGGCGTGCATCGGTGTGAGTTAATGACTTGGAGGTGGGACAAAAGACGACATCAAATTGCTTCATTAACTCCGCTATTTCCGCCGGAGGTTCTTCTCCGTTCGATTTTCGTGGAAGCATCTCCGTTAACAACACTTCGTTCCCGAGATCTTTTGATGCTGTCCAGAGAGAATATCCAAGAAGCCGCTGCGGTTCGTCCGTGATAATCAGAATCCGTTCGTTGGGCTTGATTCCCATGCAATCACGAATGGCTGTTTGGGAGGCGGAATACAATTCTTTCGAAATTACCATGCCGCAAGATTTCCAGTTATTTGATTATCGATGACTGTATCACTTCATTAACGATAACACATATGCGTTATAACATGCAAGGATTTTCGGGAGAGCCAGAATCCATCCATCGCCTTATGAGAAACCTATCGGCTAGCCATGAATCAAATATTGACTTCATTGATATATGCTGCACAGACAACATCGCCCATCACGTTGATGACAGTTCTTCCCATATCAAGGATACGATCGACTCCGAGAATGATCGCCAATCCGTCCGGAGGGATTCCTACCTGCGCCATCACGATCATCAACAGCGGCAATGAAGCTCCCGGCACACCGGCAACACCGACGGCTGAGATGACACAAAGCGCCACCACAAGAATCTGTTGTGAAATTGAAAGTTCCACGCCGAACACCTGCGCCAGGAACAGCACGACCGCACCTTCGAACAATGCGGTTCCGTTCATATTCATTGTCGCTCCGAGCGGAAGGACAAATGACGCAACTTTCGGCTGAATTTTTAATGTTGTTTCCGAAACCCGGATGGATGTCGGAAGCGTTCCGTTGCTCGACGAGAGCGAGAATGCGGTCACCATGATCGGCGTTGAATCTCTCAAAAATTCAATCGGTTTTCGTTTGGTAAGGAGTTTCAGGACGATCGGATAGAAAACAAACAGAACGATGGCATAGCCGAGCAAAATCAAAATCACATACAGTCCGAGCTTCTGCAGCAAATCGAGTCCGAACCGCGCCGTTACACTGAATATCAGACAGAAGACGGCAGCCGGTGCAAGTTTCATTGCAAAACCGACGATGGTGATCATTGTTTCCGTCCAGGCATCAAGCCAGCGGATCATCGCCTCTCTTCTCTCGACGGTGATCTTAGTCAACGCAGCACCGAGCAAAAGGGAAAACACGATCAGAGGAATCATCTGCATTTCGACGATTGCTTTGGTGATGTTCCTGGGAACAAACATGTTGAGCAATTGATTCACAACGGCAAGAGCCCCCGTCCCCACCACTTCACCCGTCCGCGATTCGATTTCTTTCGTCTGATCGGCGTATGAGCTCATCAACATTTC
>CAZQSI010000044.1:4271-15128 GCA_964596155.1 uncultured Chitinophagaceae bacterium | reverse complement strand
CCGATCATGATCAATCCCCACGGAAGTTTTTGTTCGAGCAATCCTGAAATCAACACCGCCATCAAATTGGACTGCGGTGCAGCGAGTTCACGGCCGCCGATGCCATCCTCACGTTTATAGACCGCCTGTCCCGATTCCTGATCAACGAGATAATTGCCCGGTGCAACTCCCTGCACGCCGCTCACCTTCACCAGTAAATATTCTTTCCCGTCTCTCCCCATCATCGTTTCGGACAGTTTAGATTGCTCCGCCGTCACCGTAAATGGATTACTCATCGGGATTTCTTTGGACTGACTTTCGTTCAGCAGCAGCATTGTTATTCCGACTACAGCGGCAGAAGTGATAACGCCGATCATTATGGCTAATTGCTGCGCGCTTGGAGTTGATCCAAGTAAATGTCCGGTTTTCAAATCCTGCGCTGTTGTACCGGCGTTGCTGATGGCGATACAAACCACGGCGCCGATCACCAGGGCAAGGTAGGTATATTCCTGGCCGCTCCAGCCGACAGCAAGAAAGATCAAACATGTTCCCATCAAAACGGCGATGGTCATTCCGGAGAGCGGACTGGACGAAGAACCGACAATACCGGTAATGCGTGCGGAAACGACCGAAAAAAGAAATCCAAACACGATAATCAGCACGGCGCCGAGTATATTCACACGGAATTCGGGAACGATCCAGATGAATAAAATTAATGCAATCACTCCGAGTCCGACGATGGAGATCGGAGTATCTTTTTCCGTGCGCGGAATTTCCGCCGCTACCGCGTTTCCACCTCGCTCCGCCATTAACTGACGGACGGAAGCACTCAGAGAATCCCAAATGGAGGGCAAGGCTCTGAACAAACCGACCACACCTCCCGTAGCAACCGCACCGGCACCGATATATTTTATATAATTTCTCCAGATATCATCGGGAGACATTTCATTAATTGGAATTGTTCCGGGATAGATCGGCGACGAGGCGACAGATCCGATAAACGCTATCAACGGAGATATGATGAACGCCGCCATTAATCCTCCCCCTACCATCATCAACGATGTTTTCCATCCGATAATATATCCGACACCCATTAATTCCGGAGCGACATCCATCGCAACGTACGAGCCGCGATAGAACGGAAACGCATATCCGACGCCCGGCTTCCAAAGACCGACAATGGTTGCCATGCCTTTCCATAACGCACCAAGTCCGATTCCTTTAAATATTTTTGACGCCGAGGTGCCGCCAACTTCGCCGGCTTTGATGATTTCAGCGCACGCTGTTCCTTCCGGGAAGCGGAGATTTTCATGTTCCTTCACGATAAGATACCGGCGCAGGGGAATCATCAGCAAAACGCCAAGGGCGCCGCCGGTTAATGCGATTAAGAGCGTCAACGACGTTTTGAGAGGAAAGCCGAGAAAAATCAATGCGGGAATGGTAAACACGACGGCGGCAGCAACCGATTCACCGGCGGATCCGACCGTTTGCACGATATTATTTTCGAGAACGGTGTTTCCCCTCATCTTCTTCAGAATGGTGATCGCCATGACCGCAATGGGAATTGATGCAGAGGTGGTGAGTCCGACTCTCAGTCCGAGATAAACTGATGCTGCGCCGAAAACGATACCGAGAATGGCGCCGAGAACGATGCCGCGCAGAGACATTTCCAGCGGCGAATCATTCGGAGAAATATACGGTGTAAATGGTTTTGACATGATCTTCCCGTTGAGTTGAAAAATAAAATTTCAATCTGTGAATATAGAGAAAATGAGAGAGGAACAAAAGGTTTTTTACCTCATGATGATCATAGTGCAGCCGCTTGTTGCAATCAATTTTCCCTGTGAATTGTGCGCCTCGCCGGCAATGTGCAAAGAGTGCGTCCCCCGCGATACAACCTTCGCTTCAACGGTCAGCATCTCACCGGCGGCGATCGAACGAATGTATTGGGTGTGCATTTCAAGCGTCGAACAGGGCTTTTTGGCTGCCGCGTAGCTGAGGGGACCGAACGCATTGTCGAACGCTGCGGAGATAAATCCCCCCTGCATCACCATCATCGGATTGAGCATCTGTTCCGTTACGGGAATCTGAATTTTCACCATGCGGCGGGAGTCATACGATATGACGCGAACGTTCATCCATGTGAAACAGTTCGGAGGAATCCGGGCATCCGGAAACAGCCTGTTGATCTCTTCCATTTCGGAGGTAAACAATTCTTCTGATTGATTCATACGGATTCCTCCGGTGCATTAAAAAAACTGAATCTCTGCTAATTTTTCAATTTCGGATGCCGGCGTAATTCTCGATGCCCGCAGCCGAAGCGTGTGATAAGCCATTGTCCACCGCATCAGCGGCCGTGATGTCCCCTTCATTTCATCATTCAATTCTTTTTGTTTACAGATCACTTCAACGGTAGAAATAAAGGGAGCATACAATGCAAACCATTCCTGATCAATAAGAATTTGAATGGCTTGGTACACTTTTTCAATCAGGCGAATTCGTTCTCCCTGTGTTTCTGTCGTAACAATCTTTTCTTCCGGAAAGAGAATATCCAACTCCAATTTCATCTTTACCGGATCGATAATAACATTTTGCATCAGCGGCAGCAACGGATGCAGCGGGGATTCGAACAACTCAAAGCACCAGGATGCCGAAACATTCGTGACTTTTTTTGCTTTTAATTGCGACAATTCAGACTGATAGTCCGGCGGATATTTTTTTTTCTTGGTTAACGGCTCAGGTGCGGGTGTTTTTTTGCTTTTATCTTTCACCCGATCGAATGGTGTGCTAATCACATCGTGAGAAAATTCATTTCCGTGTACTTCGCGGTACAACTTCTTCATCCTAAACGTTCCGATTTGTTCCTGCAGATCTACGTCACGCATTCGGAAATAACTTCTCAGAAGCAACGCGTCGACAATAAAGTTTCCCATCTCATCGGTCTTCAGTTTATCGGCCATGAAATGATATCCCCGGATGAGGAGACCGGTAATCATCGTCAGAAACACCCATGAGAGAATGCTTTTGGCTGATCCTCCGGTAATAACTTCGTAACAGAGCGAAAAATAATTTATTACAAAGTCGATCAACGCTGCGGCAAGGAGATATGCTGTTGCAGAGGCGAATATCCGCAATGAAATCCAATGTCGTTGTGATTGCTCAAACAGGTCGTATGTCAACTTCAGAATAACATACGTCCCGACAATAACAATCATATCAATCGGAAGCGGCAGCATTTATTTTATCATTACCATGGACCGTGTTTGAATTTGATTTCCTGCTTTCAAACTGTAATAATATAATCCTCCGGCATGTTCCGTGCCTTCGAACGGTATTGAATACATCCCCGCCTGCAGTTCATCGTCACGCAAGAGCACCGAAACTTCTCTGCCGAGAACATCATGAACGGTCAGCGTCACAAAGCTTACGGATGACAGGTGAAAGCGAATTGTGGTTTTGGGATTAAAGGGATTAGGAAAATTCTGATCCAAACGAAACGACACCGAATTCCGGGGCCGATCAATCACTCCGGTGACGGACTTTGAGTATTTATACACCGTATTTCCTGCGGCAAATCCGAGCGAATCATTCAGCCACCGGAAACGATTGATATTTTTTGACGTCGGATCAATCGCCCATGTTTTTCCGCCGTTCGTGGTTTTATACGTTGCCTCGGATCTGCCTGTTCCAAAACTGGGATAGGCTCCGATCCATCCGACTGACGGCGTGATGAAGCCGATTCCCTGCGGGCTGTACGTTCCTCCCGATTTCAGAAAAAATTTTTCTGACCAGGAGATTCCCCCGTCCGTTGTTTTCAAATAGAATACCGAATCCTGAAATGTCTGCAGCGACACAAAACCGTTGTATCGGTCCGGAAAAGAAATTTTCCAGCTCCACTCATCCTCATGCGTGGAAGTAAACGTTCTGTTCCACGTTTCGCCGCCGTTCGTCGTGAGAAGTATTGCCGCCTTGTTTCCGTACGCTGCGGCGATAATGCCCGTGTCCGGATTAAAAAAGTGTAAGTCAATCAGCATGGACGCAACGGCGCTGAGATCCTTGGAAATCCATGTCGTTCCGCCGTCGGTACTTTTGATGAAAATCGGCGGTCCGGCATAACGGCCGCAGCCGAATATGACAGGGTCGTACGAGGCCTGCAGGGCGCACATTCCGGATGGAACGGGCGCGGGAATATTTTTTACTTCCGTCCAGGATGTTCCGCCGTCAGTCGTGCTCAACAGTGCAAACTGTGTACTCGGATTTACCTGAAATTTACCAACCCAGCCCCGCAGCGAATCCGCAAATGAAACGCAGCGAAGCCGCACTCCCGCAAACGCCGCTTGTTCGCTCCACGAAGTTCCGCCATCGGATGTTTTAATGATCTTCCCGTCGCGCGTGACCAGCCATCCAAGATATTCGGAGATGAAAAAGACATCGTCGTGTTTGTTCGTCGTTGCCGGAGCATTGGATATCGGCAGCCACTGATACTGGGCGTGATGAAAGGAAGGAATACTTGCAACAATGAAGAGAAGGAGAATAATATTCTTTGTCATAGATGCCGGAATAGATATTCGGCAGTGCAGCGAAGAGCGGCCGGCACAATGCCGAATACCCGGCTGCACAATCAGACTGCTTCCGCGGCCGTTACTTGATATTTTTTAATATCTCAAGCGTGAATTTCCAGAACTTATCCACCGTGTCGATATGGATTTTTTCATCGGGAGAATGGACACCTTCCAATGTCGGACCATACGATACCATATCCATTCCGGGATATTTCTCACCGATAATGCCGCATTCAAGTCCGGCATGAATTGCTTTAATCTGCGGTTCAGTTCCGTATAAATTTTTGTATGACTGTTTGGCAACTGCAAGAATCTTTGAGTTTAAATTCGGTTTCCATCCCGGATATCCTTCATTATGCGTTACAGCTGCCCCTCCCAGCGTAAAAATGGACGCCATTGTTTGGAGCGCTTCGACGATTTCGGACGTGACCGAACTGCGCTGACTTGTTACCATGTTAATGGTATCCCGCTCTGTTGTTATGATAGCGACGTTCGTGGATGTTTCGATCAATCCGGGAATATCGGCACTCATTTTCAACACACCCTGCGGAAGAGCGGAGATAGATTTGTACAATTGCGTCTGCACCGACTGCTTCAATACTTCGTTCTCCTTTCCATCGGCAGATTCGGAAAGTATTTTCAGATCGGGTTCAACGCTGGAAAGTTCTGCTCGTATCGTTTCATTCCACTTCGCAATGATTTCATCCGTTTTTTTCCGCTGATCACCGGCAATATACACGACCGCCTCTGCTTCACGCGGAATGGCGTTGCTTTTATTTCCTCCTTCGATAAAGGAGAGACGCGCACCGACCTCATCCAATGCCATCAACACGCGGTTTATGATTTTTATCGAATTTCCTCTTCCTTTGTCAATTTCAAGTCCGGAATGCCCCCCTTTTAATCCCTTCACGATAACCTTTACCGGGACGTATCCTGCAGGTGATTTTTCGCGTTCGATCGTCCATTGAGCAGTCGTATTCCGTCCGCCGGAACATCCGACAAACACTGAACCTTCCTCTTCGGAATCGAGATTGATAAGCGTCTTGCTGGTAAGGAATCCGGCAGTAAGATTATTCGCTCCGGTCAGGCCGGTTTCTTCATCCACCGTAAACAATAATTCCAGCGGACCATGCTCAATGGTGCGGTCTTCCATAATTGCCAGATTTGTCGCAACGGCAATTCCATTATCGGCGCCGAGTGTCGTGCCGTTGGCCATGAGCATATTTCCTTTTCTCACCAATTCAATGGGATCTTTGGTGAAATCGTGAACTTTGTCTTTGTTTTTCTCGGGAACCATATCGAGATGTCCCTGCAGACAGACGGACGGAACATTTTCCCTTCCTTTTGATGCTGGGACATTGACGACGACATTCATATACGAATCCTGCTTCGCCGTAAGATTGAACTGCTTGGCAACATTCAGCACGTAGGATGAAATTTCCTTTTCATTCTTCGAACCTCTCGGAATTTTGCTGATTTCGGCGAAATATTTCCATACTAATGAAGGCTGTAATCCTTTAATGGCATCTGACATGACAAATTCTTTCAATTAATTGCACAATAATATGTTTTTAAAACATAGTGAGATTTTTCGCCTATTACCACAACTTTATTCCCGCAAAAAAAAGGGCCTGTTCTTTCGAACAAGCCCTTGTGCTGCATTCATATAAATGTTCTCAGAGTTATTTCTTCATTGCAACTCTGAAGAGAGTGTATCCCATCACGACAAACGCTGCAACACCGAGAATTTCGTAACCGCTGGTGCCGAGCGAAGTCGTTATTGCATGCTCGAAACTAAGCCCTTCCATAAATCCGCGTGCCTGTACAGTAGCGATGGCAACAATCACACCAAAGAGAGCGCCGCCGGCAACAAGTCCGGTTGCGAAGAGACTGCCTTTGCCGAGTTCCGCATCTTCATCTTCAACACCTTTTTGTTTACGAACGGCATCTGCAGCACCCTTAATCAATCCGCCAGCAAAAATCGGCAGCGTGGTGGAAAGAGGAAGATATAATCCGACCGCAAAGGACAATGCTTTCACTCCGCACATTTCCATCACGACGGAGATAAACACGCCGACGAGAACGAACTGCCAGTCAAGATTGAACGATAATAATCCTTTAATCAATGTTGCCATCAATGTTCCCTGCGGTGCGGGGAATTCTTCCGTGCCGATTGCATGATGAATACCTTGCGCCAGCATTGCGGGACTCGGCGTATCGAGAATCTGCACCGTCCATCCGATCACTGCTGAGGAAACAATCGCACCGACAAAAAGTGCAATCTGCTGATACCGCGGCGTCGCGCCGACAATATATCCGGTTTTCAAATCCTGCGACGTTGCACCGGCATTGGCAGCCGCAATACAAATCATACCGCCGACAACAAGCGCCATCGGTTCGAACACCATTCCCGTCCAACCGATGCCGATGAAAATTAACGACGTTCCCATCAGCGTTGCGATCGTCATGCCGGAGATCGGATTCGATGAAGAGCCGATGATACCGACAATGCGGGAAGAAACGGTGACAAAAAAGAATCCGAACACGATAATGAGCACGCCGAGCATTAATTTACTGAACACCGTGTCGCCCGGAATCATCGGAAGAATGGCAATTAATACAACCAGTCCGATCGAACCGCCGAGGACGGTAACGAATGAAAGATCATTTTCCGTTCGATTCACCTTCACACCCGATTTGCGGTTTTTCAATGACTCCATGCTTCCTTTGAACGAGCTGATGATGGTCGGGATTGTTTTGATTAATGTGAATAAACCTCCTGCTGCAACCGCACCGGCGCCGATTTGACGAATGTAGGCGCGATATATTGCCGAAGCAGAATTTGCAAATTCCTGCGTCTCCGGATTCCATCCTCCCGGTCCGCCTGCTGTCATAAGATCTTTCAAATAACCGAGTTTTATTAATTGATCCGCGATTGTTGTGGCGGGAACAATAGAAGCAAGCAGCGGAATCAATCCAACCCAGGCAAGCACACCGCCCGCGCAGAGCACGCCGGCAATTTTGGGTCCGATAATATATCCGACACCGAGATATTCCGGCGTAATTTCACCGTTCACGGTGGCAGAAGGAAAATATTTGTTTGTTTGCTGCGTTACCCACGCCGGAGTTTCCGCAATTACGTGGAATACTTTCTGAAGAATCGCATAGGCAAATGCAAATCCGAGCCCCTGGTATGCCGTCTTGGAAAAGTCTCCGCCCTTTTCGCCTGCGATCAAAACGGAAGCGCACGCCGTTCCTTCCGGATATGGCAAAGTCTTATGTTCCTGCACGATCAGCGACCGGCGAAGCGGAATCATCATCAATGTTCCCATAATACCGCCGAACATCGCCAGCGTAAAGATTGTCCAGTAATTAAAATAACTCGCGCCGCCGCTTTCCACGGAAAGAAACAAAAATCCGGGAAGCGTAAAAACAACTCCCGCAGCGATTGATTCACCGGCGGATCCGGTGGTTTGAATAATGTTGTTTTCAAGAATTGTAGTCTTGAAAAACTTCCTTCCCAGAGAGATCGCCAGCACGGCGATGGGAATGGATGCGGAAACAGTCAGCCCCGCTTTAAGAGCAAGATACACCGTCGATGCGCCGAAAATAATTCCGAACAAGGCGCCCAGGATGACGGACTTGACGGTAAACTCCGGCACCATCTGCGTATCCGCAATGAAGGGAGTGAATTTTCCCGATTCTTGTATGGGTGACGACATTTGGTACTCCTTATAGTGTAAGTTAGAGTATAGTGTATTATTGTCCGATTCTAAACATTGCTTTAAAAATATGTCCGGCCATTTGGGGATTCTCTTTCAACCGTCTGATGGAGTAGGCATACCAATCTTTTCCGAACGGAATATAGACTCTCAGCCGGTGTCCTTCCGAAATCAATTTCTTTCTTGTTTCATCGCGAACGCCAAGCAGCATCTGAAACTCGTAGCGATCCTTCGACACGTTCAATTCCCGGATCATTGCTTTCGCACCGTTGATCAGAACATCATCATGTGTGGCGATGCCGACGTACGTGTCCGACTCCAGCATCATTCTGAGCAGTTTGAGATAATTATCCTGAATTCCCTTCCTGTCTTTGATCGCCACGTCTTCCGGTTCCACATAGATGCCTTTGCAGAGACGGATATTCGCCCGCTCCGCTATCAACGCACGGACATCTTCTTCGCTGCGGTGCAGATAGGCCTGAATAACGATTCCCACCCGCTCATACCGCGAGCGCATCATGCGGTATATTTCAAGCGTGTCGTCCGTGCATGTCCGGTCTTCCATATCGATGCGGACAAAGTTGCCGTGCCTCTTGGCGGTATCAACAATCGCTTCCGTATTTTTTACGCACACATCCTTCTGAATTTTTAAACCAAGCGAGGTAAGTTTTACGGACAAATTTGAATCGAGACGATGCTCCGCAATGGCATCGAGCACCGCCATACTTCCATTTCTGCTTTCGGCCGCCTGCTCTTTCGTAAAAATATCCTCACCCAGCACGTCCACCGTCGCCATTGCTGATTGTTGATTCAGGAGTTTGACTGTCGATACCGCATCCGTCAATGTAGATCCGGCAATATACCTGCCTGCTACCGTTGCGACAATTCTTTTCGGTACATAGGGCAATATGCCGACGATAATATTATTGAGCCAAATCATTGTCTCATCTTCCGTTCCGGAGTCAAAAGCGTTCCTCAGATTACAGCGGGAACATAAAGCTGACTTTCGGCGTAATTCTTTTTTGAGGTTTGTACCCCGTTACATTTCCCTTGCTGTCCTTCTCGGGAGCGAATGTCCAAGAATACAGCGTCGACACCACCATGAACGGGTACGGTTTATATCCAACTTCGGCGTATAACAACGCTCGTTCATCAAGCGTGAATACATCGCTGTTATCTTTGATATTCCGTTTATCGTATCCCGCACTCAAACTGATAAGAGGAATTTTGGCTCCCGTATTCGCGCCGATGTGTAAAATTCCGCTGGTGGGATATCGATCAAGTTTTTGGTATGAACCTTCGGCCTGAATTGTTCCGAGCACATCGATCAGCAGGCTGCCGAAATATCCCGGACCCGGTGAGATTGTCCGTTCGAGTGTTTTCGCTTTGCTCTGAAAATTTCCGGGAACCGACTGATACCGTTCGAGTTCATAAAACGCATCAAAATATGCGGGAATAAATTGATCCGTCTGTCCGAATCGGCGTTCATACTTCGTAAATGCTTTTACAATGCCAAAGAATGAAAAATTTAGATCAATACCGGAGGCAAATCCGCTTCCGTATTTCAGGATTTTTGCATAATCAAGATATAATGTTGCGTCGGCAACGGGCACTTTGAAGAGCGGCAGACCGAGATCCAATCCTATGACAGACATGGAACCCGCGTTTAGCGCCGATGTGTCCACGGCACCGAAGACGACTCCTGTATCCCGTGAATCCGAGCGAATGTCGCTTGCCACAGTCGCACCGACTTCAAGTTTTCCGATGATAGGAATCGAAGCAGCGGGTGTGAACTGGAGCGGACGAGTATATCCTCTCATTCCGAGAACGCTTGCGGCGACAAAATCACCGTAGACGGTTTCCAGCCCCCATTTCCCGAAATCGAGATCAACTTCAGTGCCGATCTTTCTGTTATCGAAGCTGGGACTGTTCTTGTAGTTATAGAGAATAAAGCCGTGACCCAATCGTGAATAATCAAGTGCGCCGACCCGGACGTAAATTTCATCGCCCTTTGTGCCATACCGGATATACCGAATAATTCTCAGATAATCGTACGTTTCATCGAAATCTTCGGTTCTCACTTTTTGATTTTTGCTGCTGATATTCAGATTCAGATCCAGACCGACTCCCCAATTGCCGAACGCAATCTCGGGTGCAATGGAAACCAGGTAGTATGCTTCTCCGTCGATCCATGTCATGCCGACGCCGCCTTTCACCATTCCTTCCGTTCCTCCGGATTTCGGAGCTGCCGGTTTTTGCGAAAGAGCCGTTGTCATTACTGCTGCTGAAAGAAAAAGGATGATATATTTCTTCATCGTTGTCGTGCCTTATATGCTGAATAAAATCCGAACGATCATCACTGCGCCAAGCATTCCGAAGAAATCCGCAATCAGACCGGCAGGGAGAGCATGACGCGTATTTTTTACGCCGACTGATCCAAAATAGACTGCGAGCACATAAAATGTCGTTTCGGTACTGCCAAACATTGTGGAAGCTAATACACCGATAAAAGAGTCCGGACCGTTGGTCTTCATCAACTCGGTCATCAAACCCATCGAACCGCTGCCGGAAAGAGGACGAAGCATTGCCAGCGG
>CAZQSI010000044.1:2298-4171 GCA_964596155.1 uncultured Chitinophagaceae bacterium | reverse complement strand
AGGTTAACAATGGTTTTAAATATTTCAGCCATTCTTCACCTCCTCGTCCGTCACTTCCAATTCTTTTTTATACCGCGGAAGCCGCTGCAGCAGCTTCACGGCAATCAAACCGGCCGTGGTGGCGCAGGCGGCGCCGACCATTGACGTACCGATGATGATTCCCGGATCGGAGGAACCCAATCCTGCGCGAATGGCAATTGCGGTGGCGGGGATTAATGTCAGTCCGGACGTGTTGATGACCAAAAAAGTGCACATTGCATTGGTTGCCGTGCCAGCTTTCGGATTTAATTTGTTCAATTCTTCCATCGCTTTCAGTCCGAGCGGAGTGGCGGCATTGCTCAACCCCAGCATGTTGGCAGCAATGTTCATAATCATTGCACCGATGGCAGGGTGATTGGAAGGAACATCGGGAAACAGCCTTCGCGTAATCGGTATCATCAACCGGGTCAGCAGCTCAAGTAATCCAGCCGCTTCACCCACCTTCATAATTCCGAGCCAGAGCGCCATCACACCGATCAGACCGAGAGAAATAGTCACCGCAACATCGGCGTAATCAATTGCTGCTTTCGTGACGGCTTTAATTTTTACGAAGGACGTTTTATCAAATAGAATAACGCATTCATTTGACTCAATAGAGTACGAAGTGATTTCTGCTTTTAAAATCCCTTTGCCGCCGGCAGCCGCCGACATTTCCTTCCAGACGGACGGCGCATGTTCATCGATCGTTACTTCTATTATCTGTTTTCCGGAAGCAAGTGTAGAAAGAAGAGCGGAAGCGCGGACATCGTCTTTCACCGATGACGATGGATACAGTTGATTGAATTGTTCGGCGGGAATAACGATGATACCTTTAAACTGCGGGTTCAACGACGTCTGCCGTTGAACACCGACAAACTGAGCTGGCACCGGTACGCCGTTGGCATATCGATTGGTCGCTTCGTCGTAGACATCCCTGCCTGCCGCGGTAAAAATCCCAATTAAAAGCAGGGCAATCCAAACATAATTAAGCATTGGCAAACCGCGTGGTTAAGGATGTAATAGTTTTTGCAGAGACAATATAACCGATGAAAAAAAGTTTAGCAAGGAAATGTTGCGAAAAGATTCGCTGAAAAAACAAAAAAACCTTGTAGAGGTTTGATGTTCTACAAGGTTTAATTACATCCGGCTTCGGCATTGCTTACGGCTCCGGATTCACTGGAAGTGTAAATGTGAATGTTGTTCCTTTATTGTATTCGCTCGTAACGACGATCGTTCCGCCGTGCGCCTGAACAATAAGTTTGCAAATTGCCAGACCGAGTCCGGTTCCTTTCTCTTTCGTCCTATTGGAGGACGAAACCTGACGAAATTGTTCGAATAACAGCGGTATTTCTTCGGCTTTAATACCGACTCCGGAATCGCTGACCGAAACCTTAATAACGTCTTCACCGGTTTCGGACTCCTTGCCCTCGGCGACGGTGATCGTCACCGATCCGTTGTCCGGCGTAAATTTCATGGCATTGGACAACAGGTTCGTCATTAACTGGACAATTTTTCCGGAGTCCGCTTCGATTCTCGGAAGTTCTGAATTGACATTTGTATTTAATTGAATATTTTTTCGTTTAAATTGAAGAAGAAACGGTTGAAGCGACTCTTCAATCATTTCATGAATGGTAATTGTCTGTTTATTCAACAACATTTGTCCTGCCTGATACTTCGAAAGATCGAGCAGGTCGTTCACGAGGTTCGCCATTCCGCGCGTGGAGGCCAGTACGGTCTCCATCAGTTTAATACTGTCGGCATCAAGAGGTTTGCCGACGTAATGACGTGCGATGTAATCAATACTGCTGATCACAATCGTGAGAGGCGTCCGAAGATCATGCACCAGCATTGCCAT
>CAZQSI010000044.1:0-2198 GCA_964596155.1 uncultured Chitinophagaceae bacterium | reverse complement strand
ACTTCTTTCTATTTCTTTCCTGGTTTGATTGCCAGCTTAATCGCCGTGGAAAGAGTTTCGGACGAATAATCTTTTTTCTTCAACAGCTCTCCGGTCAAATCATTGATTTCGGCAATCTGTTCTTCCGTCAAATCAATGCCCGTGAGAATTAATACGGGAATCGAATGGTATTGATCTGATTTTTTCAGTTTTTTTAATACTTCAAAACCATCCATTACCGGCATGCTGAGATCAAGCAGGATTAACGATGGTCTGTTCGATTCAACTTTTGCGAGTGCCGCTTTTCCATCGTTTGCCGTTTGAACTGAAAATCCACCTTCCTTCAACACCTTTACCAACAGGGCGCGGAAATCCTCGTCATCATCCACCACGAGAATATACTTGTCATCAATCGAGGCAGCTTTTCGGACTGTTTTGAGCACGAGAGAAACGTCCGCCGGTTTCGGCAAATAGTCTATTGCTCCGAGTGAATATGCCAGCGGGATGTTGTCCACCATTGAGTGAATCAAGACGGGAATATTTTGTGTTTTTGGGCTGGCCTTTAATTCTCTCAGCACCTGCCATCCGTCTTTTTTTGGCATCATGATGTCCAGTGTAATGACCGACGGCTGCAGTTTCTCAGCAAGTTTAATTCCATCATCTCCGGAGTTTGCACCGAAGACGGTAAATCCCTCGGGAACAAGATAATTGCGCAGAATCTCAATTACATCCGGTTCATCATCGATACAGAGAACGCGAATTTCCCCGTCCTGCTTAGCAAGCGGTGTCTCCATCGCTTTTATATGCTGCGCAATCGGCAATTCTTTCGGTTCCGATGATACCGCCGGCTTGGAGACCGGTGCAATCAAATCAGCTTTCTCATTCGACGAGAATGTCGGAGGAATTGTCAAAGTAAATGTCGATCCTTTGCCGACTGTGCTTTCAACCGAAAGATCTCCGCCGAGCAGCTGTGCGAGCCGTCGTGCAATGGGAAGTCCCAGTCCGGTGCCCTGATATTTTCTGGAATGACTCGAATCAACTTGTGAGAACTCTTCAAAGATACGAGCAATATTCTGAGCATCAATGCCGATGCCCGAATCGACAACGGAAATATCAATCATCTCTCCGCGCATTTTGGATCGCACGATGATGGTGCCGTTTTCATCGGTAAACTTCGACGCATTGCTTAATAGATTGACCAAGATCTGTTTGATCTTCAAGATATCCGAATTGATCATCGGCAATCCCGGATCGATCTCCTCTTTCAGCGAGATGTTCTTCTGCCGGATCAGCGATTCGGCGGTCATGATCGCGCCATTGATCACACCTTCGACCGATTCCGTCTCAACGCTGATATGCATTCTGCCTGATTCGATTTTGGAGAAGTCCAGAATATCATTGATCAGCTGCAGCAAATGCTTTCCGTTCTTCAGTACTTTTTCCATCGCCTTGCGTTGATCCGCCGTCAGCTGATCGCCTTTGTCTCCGAGAAGAATTGAAGAGAATCCGATGATGGAGTTTAGCGGCGTGCGGAGTTCGTGCGACATATTGGAAAGGAAATCCGACTTTACTCTGTATGCCTTTTCCAATTCCTGCGTTTTTGTGTTTAACTCATCATGTTTCTGCGAAATCTCTCTCGACAGCGCCTGTGTTTCTTCATAATTTTGCACATTAGTGATGGCAACACCCATCTGAGGAAGCACTCCCTCAATCAATTTTCGGGTGAGGTCGGAGAACTTCTTCATCGAACCGAGCGTGATCACTCCGACGAGATTTTCCTGAAATGTTATCGGAAACGTGTATGTGTATGCGGGAATGTGCGATTGCATTCCTGTTTCTATCGTCAGCACCGAATTCTTTGCAACATCGAACACTTCGAGAGATTGCTTTAACCGTGCACATTCTCCAATGATTCCTTCGCCGATTGAAAACGTCGATTGTGACGGATGCTCATTGCTCATGGCAAATTTGCCGGTGAGCACAAGTTTGTTCGTTTCTTTGTCATAGATATAGAGCGCACCGATACCGGAGTGCGTTTGCTGGCACAGCAAATCGAGACTCTCTCCGACGACTCCCACAAGTGTATCGTTACGATTCAGCGTTGTCATCATGTCCGAATACGATTTGACTCTCGTATAATTCTCATTGAGCATTTTCGACATGTAGTTGAATTCGTTTGCCAGCTGACCGAATTCGTCTACGCGCTGTAAATCAATCGT
>CAZQSI010000043.1:23199-24613 GCA_964596155.1 uncultured Chitinophagaceae bacterium | reverse complement strand
CTCAGCGACGCACTGAAACACCGTCACCTTGTTTTGGGAGCGGTCGGAATTTTTTTATACGTCGGTGCGGAAGTATCAATCGGAAGTTTTCTGGTAAATTTTATGGGAGAACCAAACATCGCCGGATTAAAAGAGGCGGCGGCGGCGGGATTCGTTTCCTATTATTGGGGCGGCGCCATGGTCGGCAGATTTATCGGATCGGCGCTCCTGCAGAAAATTAATGCAGGCAAATTGCTCGGTATTTTTGCACTTATTTCGTGCGGACTTGTCTTCACCACCGTGTTCACGACCGGAACGGTTGCCATGTGGACGATTCTCAGCGTCGGATTGTTCAATTCGATCATGTTCCCGACCATTTTTACGCTTGGCATCGACGGACTCGGCAAATTAACAAGTCAGGGATCCAGCGTGCTGATCATGGCGATCGTGGGAGGCGCGATAATTCCCCTGGCCCAGGGAGCATTGGCAGATATGTACGGAATACAATTGGCATTTATTTTGCCTGCGGTGTGTTATCTTTATATAGTCTTTTACGGATTCATCGGATCCCGGCATTCTTAATGATGCACTCAAATCCGTAAAAACAAAAAAAACTTCAATGTTTATCTCTATTGCAACTCATGAATACAAATAAGAACAAACAAATGATAACAGTATCAATGCTTCTGGTGCTGCTTGTTTCACCCTTTACTTCCTCCTGCAAAGACGAAGAACAATCTCCGGTGGCAAATCCGCCGGCAGTCACCGATACAACAACCCAAACAACGGGCTGGAATCTTGTCTGGAGCGATGAATTCAACGGCACGGCCGTCGATTCGAACAAATGGGAATACGAAGTGAATGGCAACGGCGGCGGAAACAATGAACTTCAATTCTATACCGATCGGTATCAGAATTCGTATGTGGACAGCGGTTCACTGAAGATTGTGGCACGCCAGGAAACCTATCTCGGACGGAATTATACATCGGCGCGCATGAGAACGAAGTACAAGGGGGATTGGACGTACGGAAAGTTCGAAGTCAGAGCTAAACTTCCGTACGGAAGAGGAACGTGGCCCGCTATCTGGATGCTGCCGACCGATTGGGAATACGGAGGATGGCCGGCGAGCGGCGAGATTGACATCATGGAACATGTCGGGTACGATCAGAATGTCATTCACGGTTCGACACACAGTCAAAAATATTATTTCAAGATCAACACTCAAAAGTCGGGATCGATCAGAATTCCCAATGTCTCGACAGAATTTCATGTCTATGCAATTGAATGGTATTCGGACAGGATAGATTTTTTTGTCGACGGTGTAAAATATTTTTCATCATGGAACGACGGCTCCGGTTGGCAGGGATGGCCGTTTGACAAACGGTTCCATTTCATTCTGAATATCGCCGTCGGCGGGGATTGGGGGGGAGCGCA
>CAZQSI010000043.1:20027-23099 GCA_964596155.1 uncultured Chitinophagaceae bacterium | reverse complement strand
TTGTTCGTCTCCGAAGATCACGATGTCCGTTTTGCCGGACCGGGGTTTGCAATGCTCGACAGAGTGATCGAATGGTGCCGCGAAGAGAATCTCTACGTGGTGCTCGACATGCATTGTGCTCCGGGCGGACAGACAGGGGATAATATCGATGACAGCGACGGCTATCCGTTCTTGTTTGAAAGTGCCGCAGCACAACAGCTGACGATAGATATCTGGAAGAACATCGCGGAGCGGTACCGTACCAACACAACCGTGATCGGATATGATTTTTTGAATGAACCGATTGCAACCTATTTTGACCCGAAAGATTTTAACCACAAACTGCTTCCTCTGTACCGCCGGTTAGTTGCGGCCGTCAGAGAGGTCGATACCAATCACCTCGTTTTTCTCGGCGGTGCTCAATGGAATGGAAATTTTTCAGTCTTCGGATCCCCGTTTGACAGCAAAACAGTCTATACGTACCATAAATACTGGTGCGACACGACTCAGGAACATCTGCAGGAATATGCCGATTTTCAAAAAAAATATAATGTGCCGATTTACATGGGTGAGTCTGGAGAGAATACGGATGCATGGATCGATGCGTGGAGAAGACTGAACGAAAAAAATAATTTCGGATGGTGTTTCTGGCCGTATAAAAAGATGGATTCACCGAGATCAATGGTTTCCATCACGCGTACTGCCGAATGGGATTCGATCGTTGCCTACGCCAATAAACCGCGCACCACGTACAAAGAAATCCGGGAAGCCCGGCCTCCGAAGCATGTTATTGAAAAAGCATTCGCAGATTTTTTGACCAACAGTCAATTCAGCAAATGCTCATTGAATGAAGGATATTTACGCGCGCTGGGAGTGAATACCGAAAAACTGAAAAAACAGTAACGAAAGAAACGAAGCGGCAGATTCATTATGATGCAGACAAAAATGAACCGGAGAGAGACACTGTTTCGCGTTCGACATCTCTATTACTCATTGACGATGAAAATAAACATTCATGAAGATGTACCACTGGTTTTCAATACTTATTCTTTTATGCCCATCATTCATTAGCGCACAAACGATAAAGCTCGCTCCGTCGTCCACCGCCTATGTTTTTCCCAATGGTGTTTCGGTTCCATCCGATTATCCTCATGTAAAAATTCTTGTGAAGAATAATCCCGATTCGGGACTGATCTTCATTAACAACTGGGGCGGTACTCCGTACATTGCCATCCTTGACAATAACGGATCGCCGGTCTTTTTTCGAAAAATGCCCGCCAACGCCCGCGACTTTAAAGTCCAGCCGAATGGAAAGCTGTCGTACCGTCTTGCAGGTCCTTACTACCGGTTTTATGAGATGGATTCCTCCTATACGGTTACCCGTGAAATCACAGCAAAAAACGGATACGGAACTGATGAACACGAATTGTTGATTCTTCCCAACGGGAACGCATTGCTGATCGCGCTTGAAGACAAAATTGTCGACATGAGCGGCATTGTCGCGGGAGGAAAAACAAACGCACGGGTGATCGGCAATCATATCCAGGAAATCAGTCCCGCGGGAAACGTTGTCTTTGAATGGAAATGCTGGGACAATTTTAATATTGCTGACGCTGTCCGCGAAAATCTGACGGCGCAGACTATTGATTATGTGCATATGAATGCCATTGAGGTTGATCGGGATAGCAACTTGCTCGTCTCCAGCAGACATTTATCCGAAATAACAAAAATCAACAGGAAAACCGGCGCCATCATGTGGAGGTTGGGCGGTAAGCAAAATCAGTTTACCTATGTCAACGACCCATTAAACGGTCCGTCGTATCAGCATGACATCCGTGCGCTGCCCAATGGACATTATACAATCATGGACAACGGGAATTTTCATTCTCCGGCACTTTCCCGGGCAGTCGAATATGTTCTTGATACTGCAGCGATGACCGCCACATTATCGTGGCAATACCGGCACACACCGGACAGGTTTACATGGTGGATGGGAAATGTTCAGCGGCTGCCGAACGGCAATACGCTGATCAACTGGGCGGATGCAGCGTTTCCGAAATTGACGGAGGTAACTCCTGCGGGAGTGAAAGCAATGGAATTGGATTTTGTCAAGTCCGCCAACAGCTACAGAGTATTTCGCTTTCCGTGGAGAGGACGGGCTGCAAAACCGGAACTGATTCTTGAAATGGGCAGCGACAAAGTAACGCTGATCATGAATACCTTCGACCAGACTTTCAATCATACATATAGAATTTATTGTGATACGGTGCCGAATCCGACGCGCATCATTGATTCGACGACGGTGACTGCCGTCGATGTGACGGGATTTAAAAACGGCAAGCAATATTATTTCCGCGTGACGTCGAGAGATATTCACGGAAATGAAAGTCCCTTTTCGAATGAAGAAAGCGCGTTCATCAAATTTTTTGCACCGGGCGAGAATGTGATTATCAACGGCGATTTTTCGTCCGGTTTGAGTCAATGG
Source organism: uncultured Chitinophagaceae bacterium (assembly GCA_964596155.1). Lineage (GTDB taxonomy): Bacteria > Bacteroidota > Ignavibacteria > UBA10030 > UBA8401 > UBA8401. Next base: position 20,635 of record CAZQSI010000043.1, on the reverse strand, counting down.
TTCTACAATATCACCCCGCCGGCTGTGAGTGCGCCGTTTGTAACGGCTGACGGAGAATTTTTTGCGCAGATCAGCAACGGCGGGACGCAGGCGTGGCATGTTCAGCTTGCCCAACACGGGATACGGATGGTGAACGGATTAAAATACCGTTTTGAGTTTGATGCTTATGCAACGGCGGACAGATTCATCGATCCGAAAATCGTCATGATCGCCCCGCCGAATACAAACTACAGCCGGACAGGTTCAATTTATCTGACAACGGCAAAGAAACACTTTTCATTTGATTTTACCATGCAGGATCCAACGGATAATGATGCGCGCGTCGTCTTTAACTGCGGTTTGTTTCAAACCGACGTTCTGATCGACAATGTATCGGTCCGGCAGATTCTTCCTCAATCTGTCGAGGCATCCGGCGGGTTGATGCCGGGTGAAATTACATTGCATCAAAATTATCCGAATCCGTTCAATCCTTCCACACAGATTTCGTTCGGATTGCCAAAGGAGAGCAAGGTTACTCTCGAAGTGTTCACTATTCTTGGACAGAAAGTGGCGGAATTAATAAATGGCATACGGTCGGGAGGGTGGCATACCGAAGCATGGAACGGCGG
>CAZQSI010000043.1:9338-19927 GCA_964596155.1 uncultured Chitinophagaceae bacterium | reverse complement strand
TATGTCATGGATTCAACGCTGGCTGTCGTTGACAGTTTTCAGATGAAAAACGGGTATCTCACCGATTTTCATGATTTCATTCTGCTCCCGAACGGTCATGCGATGCTGATGTCGTACCATAATGTCACGATGGATATGAGTTTGATCGTTCCGGGCGGCAAGCCCGATGCAACGATTGTGATAAATATTTTTCAGGAACAGGATGCGATGAAGAATGTCGTATTCGAATGGCGCGATATCGATTACATTCCGATTACGGATACGGATTTGAAACTGACGGATCCGCGCATCAATCCCGGCACAATGAATGCCTTTGAACTCGATCATGACGGAAATCTTCTTTTTTCTTTCCGCAATCACAGCGACATCGTGAAGATCAGCCGTGAAACAGGCGAGATCATCTGGCGGCTGGGAGGATCGAAAAATGAATTTACATTCATCGGCGAACATCCGGAAAATGCACCGTATTATTTTTCCCGCCAGCATGATATTCACCGGCTTCCGAACGGAAATATCTCGCTTTTTGACAACGGGGAATTTCATACGCCGTGGTATTCCCGCGCGGCGGAATATCGACTGAACGAAATCACCAAAACTGCCGAATTAATTTCGGAATACCGGTATCCCACCGGGAACATCATGACGCAGGCGGCGGGAAATGCACATCGCATACCGAGCGGCGGTTGGTTTGTGGGATATGGAATTTTGAGTCCTGCAAGTCCCGTCAAACGCAATATTGTTGAATCTCATGCGGACGGTTCCACTGCATTCGAACTTTCCCTGCCGGCGAATGTCAGTTCATATCGAACCTCCAAGCAGGCATGGAGACAGTTTGTTCAGAAGGTTCAGGTGAGTCACGCGGAAGTGCTTCAAGGAAATACGTATCTGTTCAATAAAGATGGCAAGACGACCGGAATTTCTGTGACATTTCAACAGCTTGCCGGAGACATCTATAATAATGTGACTGTGACGAGAATTCCGTTCGGTCCGGTGAAGCCCGAATTTATTGCAGATGCACCGGTCATTTATCCGGCGTCGTTTCTTTATGAGGGAGCTTCCATCTCGTCACACGTTTCCGGTGTGAAGATACATCTGTCCGCATACCCGGAAATTCATCGTCCGAAGCAAACGGCAGTATACATGAGGGAGTTTGCCGGGCAGGGATTATTCGTTGAACTGCCGGTAACATACGACAGTGCCGCAAATACATTATCGGTCAGCACGACAAAGTTCGGCGAATTTATTTTTGGAGAAAAGGATGCCCGCCGGGGAATGGCATCGCCGGTACTTGTTGAACCGGTGAATAAACGAAAAGTCTCCGCGGCATTTCCCGTCGAACTTCGATGGAGCGGCAGGGGAATGTTCAGAACATTCCACCTTCAGATTGCGAATGACAGCATGTTTTCATCAATCCTGTTTGATACGCTGACCGAGCAATCGTCCCACATCATCGAGGGACTGCAGAAAATGAACAGATATTATTGGAGGGTGAGATCCGCTTCCGGATCTGTGTATAGTCCCTGGTCCTCCATATGGAATTTTCAGCCGGTTGATCCATTCATCACCCTGCTCTCTCCGAACGGGAGTGAAAAACTGCAGTTGGGAACTCAGACAATAGTCCGGTGGGAAACCAATATTCTGGATTCGGTGCAGGTAAAATTATTACGCTCACCATCTTCACTCACCCTCGTGGGAAAAGCAAACGGTGCGAATAGTGCGCTGCTGTGGAATATTTCTTCATCGCTGACTGCGGACTCTTCCTATAGATTAATCATTGTTTCTCTCGCTGACACAACCATGGCGGACACCAGCAACGCCCCGTTCACCCTTACAACGGTTTCCTCGGTCGAAAACAAAAAAAGTTCACAGCCCAACGGGTTTGCACTGTATCAAAATTATCCGAATCCGTTTAATCCGGAAACAACCGTTCGGTTCGATCTTCCGGAAGACATGTACGTCTCCCTGGCTGTTTATGATCTGCTTGGAACCCGCGTCAAGAATCTGGTTGAGCGGAGAATGACCGCAGGAGTTCACCATGTTTCTTTCAATGCTTCAGATCTTCCGTCTGGAATTTATTTTTACCGATTAAATGCTGGGGTAAAATCGTTCACAAAAAAAATGATGTACATAAAATAAGGGTATCAATGCATAAGAGGATTGTATTTCTTTCAGTATTTATTGTTTGCGGCTTCTCCGCAGCCGCAGGAGAAGGATTTCTCCGTGTTTCTGGGACGGACATTATCGACGGACAAGGAAATAAATTTATTCTTCGCGGGATGGGACTTGGCGGCTGGATGGTCCCGGAAGGATATATGTTTCAAACCGAGGCGTTTGCGAATGCCGCATGGGAAATCAATAAAAAGATTTACGATATGGTCGGTCAGCAGAATACAGATCTCTTTTGGTCAACATTCAGAAAAAACTTTGTTCAACGGAAGGATATTGAACGGCTCTCCCAATTGGGATTTAATTCAGTCCGGCTTCCGATGCATTGGGCATTGTACATGAATAACGACGGTTCCTGGAATGATCAGGGATTCATCATGACGGATAGTCTATTGCGCTGGTGTGGTGACAATAAAATATATCTGATTCTGGATTTACACGCCGCGCCGGGAGGTCAAAGTGCAAACAACATCAGTGACTATAATCCGATCTATCCATCCCTCTGGGAAAGCGAAGCGAACAAACTGAAGACCGTGTCATTATGGAAAAAACTTGCCGAACGGTACAAGCACGAACCTTGGATCGGCGGGTACGATCTGATCAATGAAACGGCGTGGGATTTGCCTCCCGCCAATAAACCGCTGAGGGATCTTTATGTGATGATTACCGACTCCATTCGGTCGGTGGATACGACACATATCCTCTTCATTGAAGGGAATTGGTATGCAACCGATTTTGGCGGGTTGACTCCCGCATGGGACGCAAAGATGGCGTGGAGTTTCCATAAATATTGGAATGCCAACGATAACGGAGCAATCAATTATCTTCTTGCATTGCGAAACAGTACGAACCGTCCCCTCTGGCTTGGAGAATCGGGAGAGAATTCCAATACCTGGTTCACGGATTGCATCACTCTGATGGAGGCAAATAATATCGGCTGGTGCTGGTGGACGATTAAAAAATTTTCCGCCATCAACAGTCCGTTCAGCGTACCGATTACTCCGGCATATGAGAATCTGCTTCGGTATTGGCGGGGACAGGGAGTAAAGCCGTCTGCCGCCGATGCGATGAAGGGATTAATGGAGATGGCGGAAGGATTGAAACTGGAACAGTGCAGATATAACGAAGGAATGATTGATGCCATGATGAGACAGCCGTACGACAATACAACGCGTCCGTTTACACAGCATCAGATTCCCGGAAAGATTTTTGCCGTGGATTATGACTTCGGAAAAAACGGAATAGCCTATAAGGATCTTGATTATCACAACATCAGCAACGGTGCGCCCTGGAACAACGGGTGGGTCTATCGCAATGACGGTGTCGATATCGAAAAATGTACGGATGTCATAACAAACGGATTCAATGTCGGATGGACGGGAACGGGAGAATTTCTTACGTATACCGTTCAAGTTCAGCAAGCGGGCACATACGCTGTAACGCTTCGGACTGCCGTGAATGCGGCCGGTGGATATATCGGTATGAGCTGGGACGGCAAAGATCAGGTGTTGGTCCCGCTTTCGCAAACCGGCGGCTGGCAAAACTGGGGAAATCAATCTCTCGGTCAGGTCGATTTGACGGCCGGAACGCATACGGTGAAACTGAATCTCTTCTTTGGCGGATTTAATCTGAATTATCTTGATGTTGCAATCGTTGAACCGACTGCAGTTACCGGCGAAACGACGGCGCCGAATGAATTTGTTCTGCATCAAAATTACCCCAATCCGTTCAATCCTTCCACGACCATCAGGTATTCCGTCCCATCGTCCGGATTTGTCTCGTTGAACATTTATGATCTGCTCGGAAAGGAAGTATCCCGCGTTGTGCATGAACATCAACGAGCGGGCAGCTATTCGGTAGTCGTAGATGCATCTGACATTTCCAGCGGTGTTTATACGTACCGCCTGACAATGGGCGGACAATCCCTGCACAAAAAAATGATTGTGATACAATAAATGAAAAAAATCCTTTTTCTCGCATCAGCAGTTCTGTTCATCATTTCAATCCGCTGTACTAAGGATGAAATGGTTCCTGTCGCTTCGGTGCCCGGTACGATCGATGAACGTGTTGCCGAACTTGTTTCACAGATGACGCTTGATGAAAAAATAGGACAGATGACTCAGGCAGAACGAAGTGCATTATCAAACGTTTCGGACATCAAAACATATTTCCTCGGATCGCTCCTCAGCGGCGGAGGTTCTGCACCGGCAAGCAATGACCCCGGTTCGTGGGCCGATATGTATGATGCATATCAGTCCGTTGCACTTCAAACACGCTTGAAAATTCCTCTATTATACGGTATTGATGCAGTTCATGGTCACAACAATGTAAAAGGAGCTGTCATTTTCCCCCATAATATCGGTTTGGGATGTACACGCGACCCCGTGCTGGTGGAGAAGGTCATGAACATTACCGCGAAGGAAGTGGCGGGCACGGGCATTGATTGGACATTCGCTCCGTGCATCGCCGTAGCACGCGATGAGCGCTGGGGAAGAACATATGAAGGATTCGGAGAATCGACGGAGCTGCAGGTGATGATGGCTCCTGCCGCCGTCAAAGGACTTCAAGGAACTCTTTCCGGAGGGAATACTGAAATACTGGCTTGTGCGAAACATTATGTTGCGGACGGGGGAACAGCGGGCGGACGGGATCAGGGAAACGCTGTCATGACCGAAGAGGAACTTCGTTCGATCCATCTTCCCGGATATGCGGAGGCGGTGAAGCAAGGGGTCGGGACGATCATGGCATCCTACAGCAGCTGGAACGGAGGGAAAATGCATGCGCATAAATATTTACTGACCGATGTGCTGAAAACAGAATTGGGTTTTAAAGGATTCGTTGTTTCGGATTGGGCGGCGATCGATCAAATTACTTCTGACTATACACAGTGCATTGATATTGCGATCAATGCGGGTGTCGATATGGTGATGGTGCCGATGAATTACAAATATTTCATCAGTGAGCTGAAAAAATTGGTGAACAACGGAAGTGTGCCGATGTCGCGTATCGATGATGCTGTCCGCAGAATTCTGAAAGTAAAACTGCAGATGGGATTATTTGAGAAACCGTACACGGACCGTTCCCTGACGGCTTCGATTGGTTCCGACGAACATCGTTCCGTTGCGCGTGAAAGCGTCCGAAAGTCATTGGTTTTGTTGAAAAATTCGAACGGCATTCTTCCGCTGAAGAAAACTGTACCGCGAATCCACGTAGCCGGCAAATCGGCCGACAATCTCGGCAATCAGTGCGGAGGATGGACGATTTCCTGGCAGGGAAGCAGCGGTGCTGTAACGACCGGCACGACCATTCTTCAAGCCATTCGTCAAACTGTTTCGTCCGGCACTCAAGTCACCTATTCACAGAATGGATCAGGCAGTTCCGGTGCGGATGTCGGGATTGTTGTTATCGGTGAAACACCGTACGCTGAAGGCGCCGGGGATAGAAGCGATCTTACTCTTTCACAAGAAGATCACAATACCATCGCAGCGATGAGAAATGACGGAACACCGGTGATTGTCATTCTTATCTCAGGACGGCCGATGATCATTAATTCCTCCATCAGTATTGCCGATGCCTTCATCGCAGCGTGGCTTCCCGGTACGGAGGGACTCGGTATTACGGATGTTCTCTTCGGTGATTATAATTTTACCGGAACATTGTCGCATTCATGGCCGAGAAGCATGCAGCAAATTCCGATCAATTTTGGGGATACGAATTACGATCCGCTCTTTCCGTACGGCTTCGGGCTGACATATTAACCTATCAAATAATAATTAATCAAATATGATACTCAGAATATTTTTCTTTCTGCTCATCGCCGCATCCATGACGGCAGCACAATCTCCGTTGTATAAAAATCCTTCCGTTCCTGTTGAAGAGCGCGTGCTCGATGTACTGAAGAGGATGACGCTCGAGGAAAAGCTGGAAATGCTGAGCGGAACAGGATTCGCATCGAAGCCGCTGCCGAGATTGGGAATCCCGTCGCTCGACATGGCGGACGGACCGGTCGGCGTCCGATGGGATACGTCCACAGCGTTTCCTGCGTCGATTATGCTTGCCGCCACATTTGATACCGCACTTGCTTATCGGTACGGCTGGGCGCTTGCAAGAGAAACGAAAGCAAAAAAAAGAAATACGATTCTTGCACCATGTGTGAACATCAACAGGGTTCCTCACGGCGGAAGAAATTTTGAAAGCTTCGGAGAAGATCCGTTTCTTACTTCCCGGATAGCCGTTTCGTTCGTTAAAGGAGTGCAAAGCGAAGGAGTGGCGGCAACGACGAAACATTTTGCGGTCAATAATCAGGAAACGGACAGGATGTTCATTGATGCCAGGGTCGGAAAACGGGCATTATATGAAATATACTTTCCCGCTTTCAAAGCGGCTGTGCAGGAGGCAAAAACAAAAGCAATCATGTCTGCATATAACAAGCTGAACGGCGATTATTGCAGCGAAAACGAAATGCTGCTGAACACCGTGCTGAAAAACGAATGGAATTTCGACGGTCTGGTAATGTCCGATTGGGGTGCAGTGCACAGCACGGAAGGAACAGCCAGGTTCGGTCTGGATCTGGAAATGCCCGGCGGTGAATTTTTAACAAAGGAAAACCTTCTTCCGCTTGTCTCCTCCGGAACGATCCCGATAGCAACCATTGATGATAAAGTGAGAAGAATACTGAGAGTAATGTTCCGGATGGGATTGTTCGACAAATCATTGGATATGCCTGCGGCCAATGATCCCGCACACCGATCAGTGGCACTCGATGTCGCCAGGGACGGCATTGTGCTGTTGAAGAATGAGAATACCATTTTGCCGCTGCATCCGGACTCCGTCGTCTCGATCGCCGTGATAGGACCGAATGCTGATGTACTCAGAACCGGCGGAGGAGGAAGTTCTATGGTTGTTCCCGCTACCCGGGAAACACCGCTCGAAGGTGTGAAGAAAAGCTTTCGGCGTGCCGCAGTTTCATATGCGATCGGTGCCCGTCTTTCCGGCGATGTGCCGGCCATTGATCCTCAATACTGGTTTCTCTCTGCCGATCCGTCGGCAGAACGAGGGGTTCAAGCCGAGTATTTTGCTAACAAGGAGATGAAGGGCAAGCCTGTGCTTCGACGCATTGATCCGAATATTGATTTTCGATGGGGCGGCAATGCTCCCGCAGACGGCATCGGGAAGGATAATTTTTCCGTTCGGTGGAAAGGCACGCTGCGTCCTCCAATCACCGGTCCGTACGAACTGACTGCCGCCAGCGATGACGGTATCCGTGTTTTTCTGAATGGAAAACTTCTTCTTGATCACTGGAGCGACCACGCCATAGAAGCGAGAACGGCGGAGATCACTATGAAGGCAGGCAGCTCGTATGACATCATTGTAGAATTTTATGAGAATGGAGGAGATGCCGCGGCGATTCTAGGTTGGACGCTTCCGCACAGTGATGAGTTAAAGGAAGCGGTGGAGCTTGCGAAGCGAAGTGATATTGCAATCATCGTCGCCGGCAATTCACATTTTCAGGAATCGGAAGGATTTGATCGTCCCTCTATTGATCTTCCGGAAAATCAAATCCGATTGATTACTGAAGTATCAAGGGTGAATAAAAATACGATCGTGATTATGAATGCCGGCGCTCAGGTCAATCTGATGCCATGGATCGATCATGTGCGGGCGTTGGTGTGGACATTCTTCCCGGGACAGGAGGGAACTCAGGCGCTGATGGAAATATTAACCGGCGTTCGTTCTCCTTCCGGTAAACTTCCCTTCACCATTGCGCGGCGATGGGAAGATTATCCTGCGTATGGAAATTATCCGGGTGAGGGGAAGAAAGTTGAATATCTGGAGGAACTGCTGGTAGGGTACCGGCATTTTGATACAAAAAAGATTGAGACGCACTTTCCCTTTGGATTTGGTTTATCGTACACAACTTTCTCGCTGTCCGATTTAAATATTCGTCCTCTTCACGGCGGCAGATTCGAGGTGTCACTGAATGTTCGGAATACCGGTCCGGCAGCAGGAGCGGAAGTGATTCAGGTCTATGTGAAAGACAATGCTCCGGCATTGTTTCGGCCGGAAAAAGAATTGAAAGCGTTCACAAAAATCTTTCTTCAACCGGGCGAAGAAAAGAACGTTACGTTACAATTAAATTCTTCTTCGTTCGAATTTTATGATGATCGGATCAATCAATGGAGTCGGTCAACAGGCGGATATACAGTACTCGTCGGAACATCGTCCGGGACAATTTCATTGAAAAATCACATCCAACCATAAACATTTTTTGGTGACCTGAAATCGCTTTTTCTCTCAAAAACCTGCAATCATTAGCTGGATTTCACCAGAAATCACACTTGAGTGAAAAAAGTACTTGACTCTCTCCGTTTTTGAATGTAACATTCAAAAAATGTAAACCTTTACACAGTGTGGTAATTCCTATCTCCAATCAATCGCAGTCACCCTATAAAATGTAAACCTTTACAATAAACGTGAATTTCGATGCGATCAAGTATCATTGATGTAGCAGAAAAAGCCGGCGTTTCTATTGCGACCGTTTCCAGAGTCATAAACGGAAGCGATAAGGTGAAGGCAGTGACTCGCGACAAGGTCCTTTCGGTGATCAATGAAATGAAGTTTGCTCCGAATCCGGCTGCACGCGGTCTGATCATGAGGAGAACTGAAGCAATCGGACTGCTGCTTCCCGATCTTCACGGCGAATTTTTTTCCGAGATCCTGCGCGGGGCGGACGAAGAAGTGCAGAAGCTGGGATATCACATGGTCGTTTCCAGTTCTCACAACGATCCGAATGAGATTGAGGCGGCATTGAAATTCATGCGCGGAAGAGTCGATGCCATCGTCCTGATGTCTCCGCAAGTCAATGCCGATATTCTTCTTGAAAACCTTCCCAAAAGTTTACCAATTGTCCTTTTGAATTGCCGGACCCAGCATCCTCACTACGATACAATTGTGATCGACGGTTACGGCGGCGCACGCGAGATGACAAAATATCTTCTTTCGCACGGTCATCAGTCCATTGCAGTGATCACCGGCGAAGATCATAATCTGGAATCCGGCGACCGGCTGAGAGGATACCGCGCGGCGATGAATGAGGAAGGATTTGCTCCCGATCCGGCGATGGAGTTCAAAGGAAATTTTACGGAGATTTCAGGATACGAAACGACAAAAGAAATCCTCAAAAGAAATCCGTTGCCGACCGCCATATTTGCCTTTAACGATTCAATGGCGATCGGTGCAATTAAAGCCGTCAGAGAAGAAGGGTATAACATTCCTGCGGATATTTCCATTTGCGGATTCGATGATATTCCAGTCGCCAAGTACATCAGTCCTTCATTGACTTCGGTGCGGGTTCCAATCAGTGAACTCGGTGCCATGGCAATTCAAACCGTCTTTAAAAAAGTGAATAAAAAAAGTACCGATCCGGCATCACATGTGTTTGTTCCAACGACGTTAAGCATCAGAAGCAGCTGCAGGTCCATCGAAGTACCGAACCATCGGCAGAACGGCGGTCTTGCAATACATTAATTCAATGGATATTCTCATCACAATCAACGTTTCATATTCTTACCATATAAAGGAGTAACACAATGAAAAAACTATTATTGCTTTTTGCATCGATAGTTGTCGGTGTTATGTCTGCAGATGCACAAGTGCTGCTGCAGGAAAATTTTGACTATACCGGTAATCTAAAAGCAAACGGTTGGTCTGCACACAGCGGCGCCGGAACCAACGTCGTTGCTACAACTACCGGTTTAACGTATAAGGATTATCTCGGAAGCGGCGTCGGAAATGCGGCATTTGTTTCCAATCTGGGCGGTGAAGACATCAATAAAGCGGTGAGCGATTCTGTCTTTACAAACGGTGCTTCTGTCTACACAGCACTTCTTGTGAATGTCACCGACACCTCTTCAAATAGAACAGGCGATTATTTTTTCCATCTTGGAAACAGAGCCAACGATTCTGTCTTCACCTCTTTTGCTGCGCGTCTTTTTGCAAAAATTGAGAATGGCGTCGTCAACTTCGGTATCGGCAACCTCAGCACGGCCGGCACCATGAAATACACAACAAAAAGTTATGCAAAGAATACAACCTATCTTGTCATCATAAAATATACAATCAACACCGGCGGAGTTGATACAGTGAAAATGTGGATTCGCAATTCTGGAATTCCGATGAACGAAGCTGCAGCCGGAACACCCGATGCCGTGGCGGACAGTTCCGTTCACCTCGGACAGGATATCATTGATGCCGTTGCACTGCGTCAGGGAAGTTCCTCTACATCGGTCGGCGTTGTTGTGGACGGCATACGTGTTGCCAAAACATGGGCAGGTGCCGCTGCATTGAATCCTTTTGACAATCCGACAAGCATCAAAGTGAAGAATGCGGAAGCACCGGTTGTATTGGACGGCAAACTTGACGAA
>CAZQSI010000043.1:5757-9238 GCA_964596155.1 uncultured Chitinophagaceae bacterium | reverse complement strand
TCCAGTTTAATGCAAGTCTGCCGTGGCCCTATGGTATGAGTCCGTGGGATTCTGCACGCGGATCGTACTACAAATCATGGTGGGGCAGCGAATGGGGCAATGTGATGCATACATTGAATTTCGTTGAACCGTACGATAATCCCGATACGGTGGTGGCAAAAGTGGCGACATCGACAATGACATTGGATGGCAAATTAAACGAATCAGACTGGGCGGCAGCAAACACTCTCGTGTTTGGTCCTCTCGGCGCGCCGAAAACAGGAAATGAAAAAACTGTGACGGGCGGATTCGACATTAAAGCATCGTTCGATGTGAACGGCGTGACCTATCGTCTGCCGTATAAGGATACAAGTTTCACGAAAGTGAAGTTCCTCGCAAAAGGAAACGATCTCTATATCGGTATTCAATCACCCGACAAATCGATTTGCAAATTTGATTGGGAAGGTGACGGTCTCTTTATGAAGATCAAAAATTCTGCCGGCGATGACAAAGAATTCAAGTTGTACTGGCAGAACACCGGAATCAACAAGGATACTATCCGCTACGAAGAGCAGGTATTGAATTCAGGAGCCGGTGCAGGTTCGCTGAATGCCGGTTCAACCGTCAACGATACATCAAATGTTGACAATGGATACACCGCTGAACTGCGCATCAAACTCAGCTCGCTGGGATTTGCACCGACGGCAGGCAAGATGAACCTTAAGGTTGCGATGACCATTTTCGATCCGGACGGTTATCAGCATCCGATGAGTCCGTGGGATAGTGCCCGCGGTTCATACTTCAAATCATGGTGGGGCAGTGAATGGGGCGGAGTCTACAAGACCGTTTCGATCCCGATGACAACCGGAGTTCAGCAGGTCAGTGAAGTTCCGCTGGTATTTGCATTGGATCAGAATTATCCGAATCCGTTCAATCCTTCCACGACAATCAAGTATGCGCTGCCGTCCGAATCGAACGTCACGCTGAAAGTCTACAACCTGCTTGGTCAGGAAGTGGCCACACTTGTGAACGATGTTCAAAAAGCAGGAAGTTACGAAGCAACGTTCAATGCAAGCACTCTTGCATCCGGAGTATATGTGTACCGGATTCAGGCGGGTGCAAACGTTGAAACGAAAAAAATGATGTTGTTGAAATAAGCTGTCAGAGCGCCGGCATAGGACGTAGGTTCTGTGCCGGCGTGTTATTATTCATCGCGGGAAAAGGACAATGAAATGAAAAAATTCATGGCGCTGGCAGTCATTGGTATGATTGCATGGACAAGCAATTTGCCGGGACAACCAAAACGAACCGACGCAATATGGGCACGTACGGCTCCTGCAGGATCTATCACGGTAGATGGTGTGATGAATGAACCGGCATGGGCGGCAGCGGAGTCAATGTACGTTCAATATGCAAAGAGCAGCGGATTACCCGGGAGCGGATACACGTCTGAAACCGGCGTTGTGCTCGATTCCACCAAAGCTGTCGTTAAATATCTCGTCATGGGAGATTCGCTGTATCTCGGAATCACCGTGAAGGATAGTTCAATCGGAGGAGGAATTTTTGGCGCGGCAGATGCCATCATTTTTAATATCCGCGACAAAAGTGATAATCTGAAACGTCCTGCTCCTTCGGGAGAATATTTATGGGGATGGATCAATGAATCGTGGATGGATCCGGGCGGCGTGACATCACCGGGCGGCAAACCGACGATCGGTCCCAACGGACGATATCAGAAGCAGGAATTCGAAACATTTACGACAATAAAAGGAACCACGAATGCCGACGGAACTACGGATAATGTCATCACCGATCCGTCAAAAATTGATACAAGCTATACTGTGGAAATGAAAATATTTTTAAAACCGCGCGGATATCAGTTGACGAATCCGAACGGCGATATTATCATGTTTAACATGGCATTTCGCGACTGCGATTGGGCATGGCCGTTTCAGGATTTCGTAACATTTTCCCGCACGTGGATTCAGGGTGCATGGGCGAATGTCAGTGAGAAAAATTTTCTCCGCATTCATGTCCGTCCCGATGTGACGATCAGTTCGGGTCCGGTGCCTGCCATTGCTCCCGATTATGTACTGCGGAACGGCAAGGATGTTCCGGATCCGGTCATTGACGGAAACCTGAACGAGGATGTCTGGGGAAAAATTCCCGGCCTGAAAATCCGGTTCGGCGACGCGGCAATCCGGAATGCATATGCCGGAGCCGGACCATTTGCGAGCGGCCAGTATCAGCCCGAAGTCAACGGCGGTACGGCAAGCGTGTTCGATTCGTCGCTGGCAGTCGTGAAAATGTTTTTCAAGGGAAACAAGCTGTACATCGGCGCCGATGTTCAGGATATGGTGGTGCAATTTTATGATTCCGAGGATAGAAGAGACGGAATGATGTTCTCGATCAACGGTCTGGGAAAAGATCATGAAAATCCTTCCGACCATGATCAGATCGGCAGAAAACTTACGGTTGCCGTCGGTAAAAACGGAAAAGACAGCGTGATGGATTATCTGAAGATATTGCGCGATTCGCTCGGCGGTGCTCAGGTCGCGTTGAAATTAAAACCGAACACAACAGTGGATACGCTGGATACCGATACGGATGAAGGATATCAAATCGAGGCCTCCATTGATCTTACCAAACTGGGATATCCCGACGGTCTTGGCAACGGTGTTTTGTATATGGGAATTACATTGTATGACGGCGATTCATTTAATCCTGCGTCGCTCAGTTATGGGACCAGAACATGGTGGTTCCGGGAGCGGGAAGGATTCGCGGCAGCGGCATTCGTCTATATGGATCCGACAAATATAATCACATCGGTGGATGAGAACCGCAGCAGCACACTTCCGTCCGAATTTAAAATCAACGGAAATTATCCGAACCCGTTCAATCCTTCGACAACGATCAGTTATTCGGTTCCATACGGCGGAGTAATGCATCTGACAGTTTACGATCTGCTCGGCAGAACGGTAGAAGCACTCCGCATCGGAGATGTTTCTGCAGGTACACATTCCTATTCTTTCAACGCTTCGGATTTGGGAACCGGAATCTATTTTTACCGAATGATGCTGACCGGTGCCGACGGGAAAGAACTATCGACAGCTGCAGCAAAAATGATGCTGTTAAAATAAACCGGAGAGCGGATGGATTCTCATCCGCTCATCGTTTTTCCTTTCAATCGTTTCGATCATGAGCGAATCGTAATGACAATTCTGTCATCCGACATTGTGTGCCGACTGCAACGATGGCTTCCTCCGTTTATTGCGGTAGTGTTCCTTTTCTCTGCACCGCTTCGTGCGGATGTGAGCGGAAAATTGACCGGAACAATAACGGATCAGAGAACCGGCGAATCCTTGCCGGGCGTAAGCATCATCATCCAGGGAACGACGATCGGAGCGGCAACGGATTTTCAAGGATATTACGTTATCATCAATATTCCTCCCGGACAGTATGATGTCCGGATCAGCAGCATCGGATTTGGTCCAAAGACCGT
>CAZQSI010000043.1:0-5657 GCA_964596155.1 uncultured Chitinophagaceae bacterium | reverse complement strand
GCAGAATACGGCCAGGCAATGAGCGGCGTGGTCAATGCGGTGCTGCGCAGCGGCCGGAATGATTCGTACGAATGGAGTGCCGAAACGTATCTGGGAGACAATGTTGCACCCGACGCAAAAGAAAAATTTCCGTACATCAACAGGATCAATCCTCTCGCTTATCAAAGTTATCAGTTTTCTCTGAGCGGACCGCTCGGTCTTCCGAGCACGACGTTTCTCTTCAGTGCTCGGCGGTATCAATCCGAAGGATATCTCTACGGTGTGAGACGGTTTCGGCCGACCGATACATCGGACTTCAATCTGAAAATTTTCAACGGAACAGGAGACAACGCGCTGGTTCCTCTGACGACGAATGACGAATGGTCAGGACAATTCAAAATTCATAACACTTCGCTCGAAAAAATTCAGATCAGCTATCAGGCAATTTTTAATTTAACGAACAATAAGCCGTATCGTTTTGATTTTCGGCTCAATCCGGACGGCGTGAAGATACCGCGGTTTTTTTCGCTTGTGCATGGTTTCGATATAACGCAGATGCTGACGGACAAAGTGTTCTACACAGTCAACCTGCGTCAAAACAGCATTGATTATAAAGATTATCGGTATGAAAGCGTTTATGATCCCCGATATTACGCGGCACAGCAGCCGCGGGGTGATGCGGATTATGAGTACGGCGCAGTCGTGCAGGGAGTCGATCTTTCCCGTTATATTGAAAAGACCGATGTCTATATTGCGAAACTGTCGCTGACGGCGCAGGTTACTAATGCTCATCTGTTGAAATTCGGAGCGGAAGTGCAGCTTTCGGATATCACCTACGGAAATCCTGGAGTGATCGACAGGGATAGTCTCACCGGCGTATTGATTCCGTACGTCAACAGTTCTCTCTTTCCTCCTCCGCAGAATTACAGACCGGTATCAATATCCGTGTATGCACAGGATAGAATAGAGTGGAAGGATGTGATGGTGCGTGCCGGAGTCCGGGCAGAATATTTCGATGCCAAGACGACCGTTCCCGGCGATCTCAGAAATCCTGCCAATGCGCTGATCGGAATTCCAAAATCGCCGTCCAAAAGCACAACGGAAAAGATCGTCGTCGCTCCGCGTCTCGGTGTTTCCTATCCTGTGATCACGAACGGGTCGATTTATTTCTCGTACGGACATTTCTATCAGCTTCCCGCAATCAATAAATTTTTCTCCAATTCGGATTACACCATTCTGAAAGAATTGGCGGGAGACGGAGTGGGATCGTACGGCGTGCTCGGCAATCCCGATTTGAATCCGGAATTTACGACGCAATATGAGTTTGGAATGAAGGCGCAGCTGTCCGACAATTTCGGCATCGACGGAAGCATGTTCTACAAGGATATCAGGAATCTGCTGGGTGTTGAGTTCATCGAAACTTATAATTCTGCCAGATATGCCCGGCTCACGAATGTCGATTTCGGCAGCGTCAGCGGATACACACTTTCGCTCGATTACCGAAGCGGCAGTTTGTTGAATGTCTCTGTCGATTACACCAATCAGTATGCATCCGGAAACTCCAGCAGTCCCGAAGAAACTGCCACGCGCGCAGCGGCAGGAAAAGATGCCAACCCGCAGGAAACGCCTTTCGCCTGGGATCAACGTCATACGTTGAACGGTCAGATTTCAATTCAGGAATCGGGTGATTACGCCGTCTCATTTATCATCAAATACGGTACGGGTCAGCCGTACACGCCGGTGATCGGTTCCGGATTCGGCGCAGATCTCGAAAATAATTCGGGAAGAAAATCGAGCGGTACTGCGGTCGATCTCCGGATGGAAAAATTGTTCGAATTTGAAGGAGTGCAATCGACGCTGTTTCTGAGAGTGTTCAACCTCTTTAACGCGACGTTCTTTAACGGATTTATTTTTAACACGACGGGAAGTCCCGATTATTCATTAAGTCCCGTTGCGGACAGAGTTGCGTTAATCGATCCGGGACGCTATTATTCGCCGCGCAGAATTGAACTCGGTGTTTCGTTCCGGGGATTGATTACGTCGGAGTAAGGTCAAGAGAGTGAAACCATCTTCCATGAAATATTTACTACTCATTTCCATCTTCCTGGCAACAGGAGCGGTACAGTACGGTTACAGCCAATCGACGCTTTTTCCGGTCGTTCCTCAGCATTTACGGGGAAACTTCAGTTATGAACGGACCGGCACGCATGACGCGAACAACATTCGCACCGTGTTCAAGAATTACGGAATGGTCGGTTCGTTTCCGGATGAGGAAGGATACCGCGATGTGACGAATGTGGATCTGAGCGTGTTTCATTCCGTCGAGGTCCCGAAAGGAAACGGCATGAACTACAGCGACGGCATCACCCCGTTTGTGCTTGCGAAGATAAAAAAACCGGGAAATGAAGTGGACTGGATTATGGAAACCGGATTTCGCGAACGCCAGCAGCGCGTGATCGGCACGCTTCGGTACATCAGGTTTGAACCGCGGCCAGGATACTTTCAGCAGGACAAGAGCATTAACAAGGACGAATCTCCCGCCATGAGCCATCTTCCGAGAACGTGGCCGGAAGAATGGATCGACAAACTGGACGATCTGACCGATCCGGGCTGGAAGGGATCGTGGAACGGATATTTTAAAAAGAGAATTGTTGCGGATCAGGAAAGTTTTCTTGTGCTGGATGATGACGCGTATAAAATTCCTTCATACTATCCCGATTACCGTGATTCGACGCGCCGGGGGCTCGGACTTCGCGTGGAAGTCCGCGGTTTCCAATGGGCGAATCCTCAGGCGGCAAACGTAATCTTCTGGCATTATGATATTGCGAATGAAGGAACGACCGACTACAACGACAATATTATTTTCGGTTTATATATGGATTCGGGTGTCGGCGGTTCCGGACAGGGATGCGATCCGCTTCCGGAATCGGATGACGACAACGCTTTTTATGATAAATCGTTCGGATTGAATCTAGTCTATACATGGGATTCATACGGTCATGGAAAAAGTCTCGTCAACAACTGCGGAAAGACCGGTTATCTCGGGTATGCGTATCTCGAAACTCCCGGAAAACCGGAAGATGGCATTGATAATGACGACGATGGAATCCGCGATGAAAAACGGGATAACAATCCCGGACAAAAAATTGTCGGTCAGCAAAACATTCTGAATTATGTAAACGCCAATTATGACCGTGCAAAATTCGAAGTGATTTACGGTCCGGTAACCTCTCGTCCCGCTTATTTGGACAGTGTCTGGTTCACCGGCGATGAAGATATGGATTGGGTGGCGCGATTTCATGATACGGGAGCGGACGGAGTGTTCGGAACCAATGATGCCGGAGAACTCGACGGAATTCCGACGCAGGGAGAAACAAATTTCGGAGAAACAGATTTGCATGAGTCGGACCAGATCGGATTGACGGGATTCAAAATAAACCGCATCGCTCCCGGCAAATCCAATCCCGGCGGTGAGACCGACGGCATCGTCTTCTGGAATGATCCGGGCGCAAAGTTGTTCTGGCCGAAAGAATTGTATGAACAGTTCACCGGCGAAGCAGGCAAACAGCCGTTCGGAGCATCGCTTGCACTTGATTATAACATCGGATTTCTGTTTGCCTCAGGAACATTTAAACTTCCCGCCGGCAGCCGGGAACGATTCAGTCTCGCACTCGCATTCGGAAACTCGTTGTTCGATCTCCGCAAAACCGTTTCCGTCGTTCAACAAATCTATAACGCAAACTATCAATTTGCCGTACCTCCGCCGCGGCCGACCTTGACGGCTGAAACGGGTGACAAATACGTCCGCCTGTCGTGGGATGATGCGGCGGAGCGGAGCATCGATCCGATCTCCTACGTGAATGATTTCGAAGGATACAGAATATATCGTTCGACCGATCCGGAATTTCGCGATCCCAGAGTGATTACCAACGCGCAGGGGACAGGGACGATGATTTTCGGAAAGCCGCTCGCTCAATTCGATCTGAAGAACGATAAACAAGGATACTCAACTCTGACCGTTGACGGCGTTCAATATTATTTGGGTGACGAAACGGGGATCAGACACGATTTTAAGGATACCACGGTCGTCAACGGTCAATTGTATTACTATGCGATTGTTGCGTACGACTTCGGCAACGATTCGCTCGGATTCTATCCCTCCGAAAATGCCGTGTCTGTGTCCAGAACCGTTAGGGGAGGCACAATACTGCCGCCGAATGTCGTTGAAGTCCGTCCGGAACCGAAAGTGACCGGATTCGTTTCGGCAGCCGCCGATGCACTCCGTCATTCGAAAGGGAACGGAAAAGGATCGGTCGCCATCGATGTCGTCAACTCCGCCCTGGTGCCGGACAACAGAACCGTCAAACTCCGTTTCATCAATACCAATCCGAAAAAAATCCGGGCGGAGTATTATGAATTGGTTGACAGCGCTTCCGGTGTTGTCTATCTGGAGAAAGGAACTGATTTAACAGGGGGAGGAAATGGAGAAGTCGGATTCGGATTGAAACCGGTTGTCACAACACCGCTGCTGACGACGATCGACAGTTCGTTCACGGGATTTCAAAGCGGCAGCGCTGTCAATTCCATCTTCTCGATCCGTCTTGAATCGGGCGTTGATGCATCGCAGAAACTGGCGGTCTATCCGAAAAATATCCGCATCGTGTACGATTCCGTCGTTGTCGATACTTCCATCAGGGGCGGCATTCAGTTTCCCGCCATTCCGACAAAGTTCAGAGTCTATACCGTCGAACCGGACAACAGCGTGAAACGCGTTCCGTTTACTTTTAAGGATTCAGATAACGACAGGACGTTCGGCGGACATACCGAATCTCTTGTTATTCTTGATACGACCGTCTCGCCGAGAATCAATGTCTGGACCATCACCGTCGATACGACGGGACAGTTTCTGCGTGGACCGCTTGTAAAGCCGACGCTCGGGGACACGTATCAGATTGCATTGTCGCTCCCGCTGACATCGTCCGATGAATTCACATTTGTGACCAGCGGTCAGCGCGTTGATGCGGCGAAAGCAAAAAAGGATTTTACGCTGCAGCCGTATGTTGTTCCCAATCCGTATGTCGGTGCAGCAAGTTTTGAACCGGAGCGTTTTGCGATTTCAGGCCGCGGAGAGCGAAGGATGGAATTCAGAGGATTGCCGGCGAACAGCACCGTCCGAATTTACACGGTGAAAGGCGATTTGGTGCAGACGCTGCGGCACGACGGATCGACCGAAGGATATGTTGCCTGGAATCTGCGGACGAAAGATAATATGGATGTTGCGCCCGGTTTATACGTGTTTCATGTGGACGGAAAAGAAACCGGAACGTTTGTCGGTAAATTCGCGATTATCAAATGAGGATGCCGGAGATGAATTATATGCGCAGTATCGTTCTGATGCTCGTCTCGGCCGCTGCTTGGAGCGGCGCACAGACGAAGACCGGGACGACCATCGGACAATTTTTATTGATCGAACCGAGCGCTGCAGTGTCGGCGATGGGAAATGCCGGAGTGGCACTGTCGGACGGTGCATCATCCGTGTACTTCAATCCCGCCTCGATCGGTGCGCTGACAACTTCGAGTGCAGAATTCACGCATAACAATTGGTTTGCAGATATCAGCCATGACTATTTTGCCGCATCCGTCCGCATTTCGGACGAAAGCTCGCTTGCTCTTTCGCT
>CAZQSI010000042.1:12588-24997 GCA_964596155.1 uncultured Chitinophagaceae bacterium | reverse complement strand
GTGAAGGAGTACACATCCGCCCATTCTTCGATCAGCTTTGAGAGCGGTTTGCCGGAGCCGTGGCCCGCGGAAGTTTCGACGCGGATCATCACCGGATTCGGTCCCTTGTATTTTTCCTGCAGCGTGGCAATGTATTTGAACGAATGCGCCGGCACGACACGGTCGTCATGGTCCGCCGTTGTCACCAGCACTGCCGGATACCGGGTTGTGTCCGAAATATTATGGAGCGGCGAATATTTCCGCAGATATTCGAACTGGACGGAGTCGTCGCTCGAGCCGTAGTCGTTCACCCAGGCCCACCCGATCGTAAATTTCTGGTAGCGGAGCATATCCATCACCCCGACGGTTGCATGCGCCACTTTAAAGAGATCGGGACGCTGATTCGTCACCGCGCCGATCAGCAGTCCGCCGTTCGACCGTCCCTCCACCGCGAGCTTTGACGGATTCGTGTATTTTTTTTCAATCAGATATTCGGCGGCAGCAATGAAATCATCAAACACATTCTGCTTGTTCAGTTTCATTCCCGCTTTGTGCCATTCCTCGCCGTATTCTCCCCCGCCGCGCAGATTCGCTACGGCATAGATTCCTCCCTGCTCAAGCCAGACCATCCGCTCGTTGTTGAAGTTCGGCTCCTTATTCACGTTGAATCCGCCGTAGCCGTGCAGCCAGGTCGGATTGTTGCCGTCCTGCACGATCCCTTTTTTGTGGACGATGAACATCGGGATCCGCGTGCCATCCTTGCTCGTATAAAACACCTGGCGTGTTTCATATTCCTCCGGATTGATATCGGCGTCGCTGGTGCGATAGACGGACGATTCTTTTTTCTTCAGATCATATTTGTAAATAACGGAAGGATAGGTGAACGACGTCAGCGTGTAGAAGGTAAACGTGTCGGTCCGCTTTCCGGCGAATCCGTCCACCGTGCCGAGCGTCGCAAGCGGTATTTCATGTTCAAATGTTCCGTTCAGATTGTAGACATGCACGCGGTGGCTGGCATCCTTTATATAGACGACGAACAGTTTTCCGCCGACAACGGAAACGGCGTTGATCGCCTCTTTCTTTTCCGGAATGATCTCCTTCCAGTGCTGCGGCTCGGGACGGCCGGGATCAAACAGAATAACTCGCTTGTTCGGCGCATTGTGGTTCGTCAGCAGAAGCAGCTTTCCGCCGATGTTGTCCAGCAGCGAAATATCGTCGTCGAACGTCTCGATGATCGGTTTCCATCCCGCCCTGTTTTTCAAATCCCTGTAATACAAGGCATTCCCGTTCGCATTCCTCTGCCATTTGGTGAGGAGCATGAAGCGGTCATCCTCGGTGATGCTGATGTAAAAACTCATGTGCGGGTCGTTTGGATCTTCCATGACCACTGCATCTTTCGATTGCGGCGTGCCGAGAACATGGTAATAGACTTTTTGAAAGCGGTTCGATGCGGAGAGTTTAGCGGAGGTATCGTCCGGAGCGTCATACCGGTTATAATAAAATCCATTTCCCTTCCAGGTCATTCCGGTAAATTTCGCCCATTCGATTTTGTCGTCCAGCAGTTTTTTTGTCCGGACATCCATCACATAAATTTCCCGCCAGTCCGATCCCGCTTTCGAAATGGAATACGCGAGATACTTTCCATCCTTGCTGAACGAAATGCCCGCGAGCGATGTGGTTCCGTCCGCCGAAAACTTGTTCGGATCGAGCAGCAGTTCCGGTGCCGCGTCAAGCGAACCGCGGAGAATGTAGAGACTGCTCTGATTCTGCAGACCGTCATTTTTGTAATAAAACCAGTTCGTTCCCGAACGGAACGGCTCCGTATGTTTCGGATAGTTGGCAAATTTCATCATCTGGTCGCGGACTTTGTTGCGAAACGGAATTTTTTCAAGATAGCCGAACGTGACGCTGTTTTGTTCTTTCACCCACGCTGCCGTCTCCGGCGACCGGTCGTCTTCCAGCCAGCGGTACGGATCGGGCACTTCATGTCCGAAATATGTATCGACATGATCCGTCTTGAGCGTGTTCGGATATTGAAATTGCGCCCGGACAAAAAGCGCACAGACCAGAACCGCAAACAACAGTTTATTCATAAGAGTCTCTCAAATGATTTTTGTTCACCATTATTTCATCTCTTTATAGACGGGATAGATTTTTCCGTCGCCGAAATACGGATCGACAACATTCCAGAGAACAACGCCGTCGTCCGATTCGGGCTCCAGCAATGCCGCAGCCAAACGGGAAAGCGGCTGGTTCAGCGCGACGAACCGTGTGCCGGCGGGAAAGGATTTGCGGACCGTTTCGTACCTTCCCTCAATCTTCCGGGTTTTGTGCCGCTGATATTCGCGCTCCGACTGCTTATTGCTCGAAATAAGAAACTGTTGAACCTTCATCACTCCGGCGGATTTCAACGTATCCACCACGATGCCATGCTGCCGCAGCAACGAAATTACATTCTCCAGAGAATCGGGAATAAGATACCGAAGCGGTGCTGCGGCTTTTTTCACCGGGCGCGTTCCGTAGAATTCCGCAGTGACGATGGGATTGAGGCTATCCTCATTCATCAAATACATCGGCTCGTTTGAATACGGATTATTCACTTTTTTCACCGCCGCAAGGAGAATCGTCTGTGCAGAATCGGAGACGATCACTTCTGCCCCGACGGAAAGTGAATCCATTGTATACAATGCGCGTGCGGCTGCATCGGCATCGGCGGCAGCTTTTTTTATCGCGATCGAATTTCCGTTGGCAACGTCAAGAAGAGCCGTTACGACCGCTTTCGTCGATGCGATCCGCTGCTGAAATGTGATGTAGGAGTACGATTCGACGAGCACCGCCAGACGGTTTCTGAAGCCGACATAATTGCTGTTGTACCGAGGTTCATGCGCCCAAAAATAGTATCCGGGAATTCCCGCCGGAGTTTTTTGTAGATAGTCACCATACCGGTGAATCCGCCATTTCTGCGAGCGGACTTTTTGTTCCACCTTCGGAAAAAATTCGTTTCGCGTGTAGGCATCCAATCCGGGATCGATCATCGGGTTCAGCGCAAAACTGTACGTTATGTGATAACCGTGGAACGAGCCGTTGGTGGTGTGAAGATCAACCGTCATATGCGGATCGTATGCGTTCAGCATCGAGACAAACGAAAGAATTTCCGGCGATTTCAGTTTCATATGATCGCGGTTCAGATCGAGTCCCTGCCCGTTCGCACGCTCTCCCATCCCGGCAAGAGGACCGTGCTGATAGGAACGATTATAGAGCGAAATCTTATCATTCCCGTCCGCATTCAGAATCGGAACGATCAGCAGCACCAGTCTGCGGCGCCATTCGGCATGTTTTCCGATGCTCAACTCGCGCAGCAGTTCCAGCAGTGCTTCCTTCCCTTCCACTTCGCCGCCATGAATGTTTCCCTGGATATAGACGACAAGTTTGCCCGATTTTCTGACGCTCTCCGGCCGGGCGTCCGGAACGTCGCCGTAAACGATCATCGGAAGACGCTTCCCTTCGGAAGAATAGCCGAGCCAGGAAAGTTTCATTACGGTTGTGTCCATCGTTACAGCGCGGATGAAATCAATCACATCCTGATATCGCGATGTTTCTTCATACGACGTCCGCTCCGGGCGTGTCTGCTGGGCAACGGCGGAGAACGAGAAACAGAAAAGAAAAAGTAAACTTCGATGCAGAATGTTCATATGATCGCTCTTCTCCCTGAAGGATGTTATTTCGGCTGCGAAAAGGAAAATTGTTCGGCGGTGATCAGCGTACGATAATCGGAAGTGTTCATGATGATGGAATCGGTCAGCGAGCCGGCGTTGAATGCAATTTTTTCGTTGGCAGCGATCGAATCGTCCAGAAACAGATCAAACGGCAGAATCGGTCTGCCGAACGGCGGAACGGAGCCGGGAACCAGTCCGGTCAGTTCCATCAGTTCTTCCTTGGTGGCAAATCTGGTCTCGCGCGTGTTAAAGCGCTCCTTGATTTTTTTCGAGTCAAGTTTCCGTGCGCCGCTCAACACAAATAATTTGAACTCGTCATTGATTTTCATCAGCAGCGATTTGCCGCCGATCTCAACGCTTTCACCGCGGGCATCGGCTGATTCCTGCGATGTAAAGGTCTGCTGATGATGCACCAGGCGGTACGTCACACGGCGTTCATCCAACAGAGCGATAATGGCGTGAAAGATTTTCATGGAACTATGTCAGTGCAGAATAGATGGTTGATACCGGAGCAGCATATTTCAAAATCCTTTCAGCGCTGACCGCCTCTTCGCGCTTTTGGCCGAGTCAGAAATGCCGTACTGGTATTCATATGCGGCACCTTCCCAGTCGCCGTACATCGGATTTGGGAAGACGATCATTGTTGTTCCGAATTTTTCTTTTAACTTTTCGGTTTTCTGATTCCGTTCCGTGTTGGACATTCGGGTAAACTCATCCAGATCATTCAGATTGTCGCCGCAGTAGAGGACGACGTCGAACCGCTCCAGCACGGAATTGCGTCTCTTCTGTTTGCTCGATTCCGCAGTTTTGACGAGAACATGCGCCGTATCGGCGAAGGGAAAACTCATTTTCTTCAGATTTTTTACCGTTCCGGCCCGTTCATCCGCTGCGCGGTTGGTAATATAGAACACTTCGACACCTTTTGACGCGGCATATTGGAAGAACTCCAATGCTCCCGGCAGCGGAGCGGCTTCCGCCCGATCGATCCACTCTTTCCACCGTTCCGGATAGGCGCGTTTTTGATGGATGGTCCATGCCTGATACGGACTGTTATCGAGCACCGTCTCATCCACATCGGTCACGACGGCGGGAGGTTTTGGTCCGCGGGGACGCGCAAGATACTGATCGAGCCGGAGTGCCGCCAACTGGTAGGTCTGATAAAAGAGTGCGCGGGCTTCGGCGGACTGCTGAAACCAGAGCGTCGCCATTTCGCCGTGCGTATTGTCCGTCGATCCGGTGCCGGTATTCGGTGACTGCGCTGCGGCAATGGAACAGCCGGCGATGATCATAAAGAATATTTTTTTCACGCTGTTCTCCAGTTCGTCTGTGGAATGATTGTCTCGTTAACGGACGCGCTAGCGCCGGAATCTATTTTTTCCCTTTAATCCACTCTTCGGCGATCTGCACAGCATTTGTCGCCGCGCCTTTCCGGATATTGTCGGAGACAATCCAAAGATTTAAACCATGTTTCACCGTTTCGTCCCGCCGGATACGGCCGACGAATGTTTCATCTTTTTCATGCGCATAAATCGGCATCGGATAATGTTTTTCCTCCGGCGCATCCTGCACAATCACTCCGGGAGCCTGCCGCAGCAGCGTCCGGACATCGTTGATGTCGAACGGACGTTCGAATTCAATGTTCACCGATTCGCTGTGTCCGCCGATGACAGGAACGCGGACGCAGGTGGCGGTCACCTGAATGGAATCGTCATTCATGATCTTTTGCGTTTCCTTCATCATTTTATATTCTTCGCGCGTGTATCCATCCTCAAAGAATTCATCGATGTGCGGAATCAGATTAAATGCGATCGGATGCGGAAACTTTCCTTTTTCCACTTTTTCGCGGTTCCATTCCTGCATCAGCTGATCGTGGCCTTTCTGTCCTGCGCCGGTGACGGACTGGTAGGTTGACACCACAACCCGCTTAATGTTATATTTTTCGTGAAGCGGTTTCAGCACCACCACCATCTGAATGGTGGAGCAATTCGGATTGGCAATGATTCCCTTATGCTTGAAAATTTCCTTTCTGTTTACCTCCGGCACGACGAGGGGAATATCCTTTTCCATTCTCCATGCACTGCTGTTGTCGATCACAAGAATGCCGTGCCGGGCCGCGGTGGGAGCAAACTCCCTGCTGGTCGATCCGCCGGCAGAAAAAAGGGCGAGTTCGATATCTCCTCTGGACAATGCTTCATGCGTCAGCTTTTCCACGCGATACGATTTGTTTTTAAACGGGATTTCCATTCCCACCGACCGTTCCGAGGCGAGAGGAATCAATCTGCCGACCGGGAAATTCCGTTCTTCAAGCACACTGATCATTTTCCTTCCGACCATACCGGTGGCACCGGCAACGATGACATCATATAACTTCATGTGAACTCCGAAAAATAAATTCTGTTATTAGAGAATATTACTAAAAATTGTTGTGTTTGAGCGTCCGCCGAAGCATTCATCTGTCCGCTTGTATTTTTTCATCGTAACTCTTCAATTTTTTCTCTTTCCCGAATCACTCTCACCTTATCGCCGTTTACAAGCAGTTCGGCGGCGCGGGGACGCGCGTTGTAATGGGAGGAAACGGAGAAGCCGTATGCGCCTGCGGTCAATATCGCCATGAAGTCGCCCCGTTTCATCACCGGCATGGACCGGTCGCGCGCAAAAAAATCTCCCGTTTCGCAGACAGGCCCGACGACATCGACGATTTCGCTTTCGCCGCTCCGCAGCGTTAGCGGGACGATCTGATGATATGCCTGGTAGAGACTCGGCCTGATCAGATCGTTCATTCCGGCATCGACGATGACGAATTTTTTTACACTGTTCTCTTTTCTGAACAATGTTTTTGTCACTAAAATACCGGTGTTTGCCACGATGGAGCGTCCCGGTTCGATGACCAGCGAACAGCCGGATTCTTTGAGCATCGGCAGTACGGAAGAGATGAATTCCGTGTTTCCCGGCGCTTCCTCCGATCCGGTCGTCCCTTCTTCCTTTAAAAGAGGATGTTTAATGGCATTTTTGTAGGTAACACCATACCCTCCGCCGAAGTCGATGTGACGGATATTGATGCCGATGGCGCGAAGATCTTTCACCAGATTCACCACGATTGCGGCTGTCTGCACGAACGGATCAATTTTGAGGATCTGCGAACCGATATGTGTGTGAATTCCCTCCACCTGAAGATGGGGCAGCGATGCGGCGTATTTGAATGTTTCCACGGCAGCTGAAATATCGATCCCGAATTTGTTTGTCTTCAATCCGGTGGAAATGTACGGATGCGTCGATGCGTCGATATCCGGATTGATGCGGAGCGCAATACGCGCCTTTTTTCCCATTCGTCCCGCAATGTCGTTGATGACGCTCAGTTCTTCCGCCGATTCTACATTAAACGAAAAAATCTCTTTCGTCAGCGCATAGGCAATCTCGTCATCCTGCTTGCCGACGCCTGCAAACGTGATGGTGTCGGGATGAAAACCGGCTTTGAGGGCAATATGAATCTCCCCGGCGGACACGGCATCCGCTCCGGCCCCTTCTGCCGCCAGCAGTTTCAGCAATTCAAGATTGCTGTTTGCCTTCAGCGCGTAGCAGGTGGTATGGTCAACGCCGGCAAACGCGCCGTCGATCGAGCGGAAATTATCCAGCAATTGTTCTTTGCTGTAAACATAGAGCGGCGTTCCGAACTCTGCGGCAAGTTCGCTGACCGGCACCTGTTCGCACATCAGTTGATTATCCTGGTAATAAAATTGTTTCATCGCGTTTGCCGTCGTTTATGTTCATTCAAAAATCTCCGGGAATGCCCCGGCAGTGGAAAAGAGTTCGTTATGCAGTTTTATGACAACATCGTCCACCGACGCTTCGTCGATGACAAAACTCAGATTGATTTCGGACGCTCCCTGCGAAATCATATTGATGTTCACGTCCGAGATCGGTCCGAGCATCTTCACGGCAAGTCCGGGACTGTTCCGCAGATTGTCCCCCACGATGCAGACGATCGCCTTGCCGTCGTTCACTTCAACGGAAGCGAACTGCTTCAACTCCCGCGTAATGTCGGCCACATGCCGTGTGTCGTCGATCGTGGCGGTGATGCTGACCTCCGATGTCGCCACGGTGTGAACCACCGTCTGATATTTATGAAAAACATCGAAGACGTTCTCCAGAAATCCGGTGGCAAGAAACATGCGGGACGAGACGATGCTGATGAGCGTGATCCCTTCCTTGTAGGCGATGGATTTGACGATGCACCGTTTGTCCGTTCCGGGATGCGCCATGATCATGGTGCCGGACGATCCGGGATTTTTTGAATTGAGCACCCGCACAGGAATATTTTTTTTCACCGCAGGAAGAATCGTTTCCGGATGAAGCACGCGCGCGCCGAAATAGGCGAGTTCCGATGCTTCGTTAAACGACATCACTTTGATTTTTTTTGCATCCTTCACCACCGTGGGATCGCCGGAAAGAATTCCGTCCACGTCGGTCCAGATTTGAATCTCTTCCGCATCGAGCAGCGCGCCGATGATCGCCGCGGAATAATCCGATCCGCCTCTGCCGATCGTCGAAGTGATGCCCCGGCGCGTCGATCCGATAAATCCCTGCGAAATGACCACCTGTCCGTCCTCAATCGCGGGCGACACAATTTCCCGCAACTGTTTCTCCGTTGCCTCGAAATCCGGAACCGCCTTTGTAAACTGATCGTCGGTCTTCATGAACGTTCGTGCGTCGATCCAGACAGAACGAAGCTGCTGCGAGGTAAAGTAGTGGTGAATAATAACGGAGGACATTCGTTCGCCGTAGGCGGCAAACGTATCGAGCGAGCGGTTGGTCAGCTCGCCGAGCACCGCCACGCCGTTCACGAGAGCGGAGAGTTCGTCCGCAACGGAGGTAAAATGTTTTATCAAATGACGCTGAACGTCCCCTTCAAACAGTTCCTTCACGATCTTTTTGTGGCGCGATTCGATGCTTGCCACCGCATTGAGCGCTTCTTCTTTTTTTCCGTTCGAAGCAAGCGCGGCGGTCTGCAGCAGCTGGTTGGTAACACCCGAACAGGCGGAAACGATCACCGCCGGTTTCCGGGAAAGATGCTTTTGCACGATTGCCGTCAGATTGACGATTGCAGCGGCATCCTCAACCGACGTGCCGCCGAATTTCATAACGATCATAATTCTTCCAGATTTCTTCGTTCCGCCCGTTGATGCCGTTTACGCTCTGCTCCGGCATGCTCCCCGGCACCGCTTAGAACAGGAAACCCGAGACGTGCTCGGGAATTCGATCTTCGCGTTTCCTATGGAGTTCGCATAGAATAATATAAAAAATCCTCTTGAATTGAAAGAATCGCAGATAAATTTGTGGCAGGATGGCGGCTGTTTACCGCGGACGGAGTATTTCTTCTTTCATCATCGCCTCCGCATCGATCCAACCGGCAGTATTATTTTGGAACTCAACGTAGAGCATGTCACGGCCGGCATCATCAACAAACATGGATGGTACAAACGCTTTCCGTATGACTCCCTGCAATGGAGTCCGGCGGCCGGCGGTGCGGACGGATGCATTCCGATGAGGCGCAGCAAAGAGTTTTTGTCCGGCCGGAAACATTCTTGGTGATTGTAAAGAAACGTTATAGATCGTATCGGAAGGATTTACAATGAATGCCGAACATTCTTTCCAATCAATCGAAACGTCATGAATGATTTTGAGATCTCTGTATCTCGTATGCGGCGGAGAAGGAACGGCCAATTGCGATTCGGAAACAAATCTGCCGGACGCCGCGGCGCTTCCCAGCAATGTCAATGTTCCCGAAAGTTCGCTGCTGATCCCTTCCGGATCGACGGCAACGGCGTGAAATTCTTTATCGGCAGATGTGGCGCTTCCGGATCTGCTCAGCCAGTAATAGACGATCGATTTTGTGCGGTCGAAGTTCAACACAATGTGATCACACAGCGTCACCGCGCCGAATCTGTTTCCTTCCGAAAAAACCGGCGGGAATGCTTTCCGGTATAGCAGCAGTTCGTCGGCATAGATGAGCAGCCGGACGGCGGTCGATGCCGTGTCGCTGCCGGCGCCGTGCAGATATTCCACAACAACCGTCAGCGGATGATCGGACGAACGGGAAATGATGTACGAATATTTCCGCTTTCCCCGGTAATCGATCTGATCGGCGCGGAAATGATTTTCGTTGAAGCGCGAGCGGTCGCTGAGCGTATCGGACGGCGAGAGATAACTTTGTACGGTGTCGGACGAAACGGAAGGAACATACCGGTCATCGTTCTTCTGCGCATGGTCCGCCTGTTTCTTTTTCTGACAGGACGATACGCCGATGAGCAGAACAATGATATAGAGAGAAAAGCGAACCGTCATGCATCTGCCAGATAGGAGATTAACGCCTGGGACAATTTTTCACCGCCGAAGCGGAATGTATCGACGGCTGGGAGTCCGGTCATCTCTTCAATCTTTTGCGCTTCCTCCATGCTTTGCTGGTCGGTCAATCCGATGGAATTAATGCCGATGCCAACCACTTTTGTGGGACGAAAAAATTTTATCGCCGATTCATGGAACGCGATCAATTCGTTCAGATCGGGAATGGGGAATCCGTAATCATCATGCCTGCGTGTCGGCTGAACGCACATGATCATGGCATCCGGCATCGTGCCGTGCATCAGTCCGAACGTGACGCCGCTGTATCCCTGATGGGTCAGCGCGCCCTGTCCTTCCACGAAAATGTATTCATGTCCTTCGGCGGCCGAGGCGTCGATGCACTTTTCGATGCTTCCGGCAATATAATCGCTGATCACCGCATCCACGGCGATTCCCTTTCCGGAGATCATGATGCCGGTTTGTCCGGTGCCGATGAAATCGCTCTTCAATCCCCGCTTCCGGAAATCGTGATACACCTGAAGCATGGTGGTCATTTTTCCGATATTGCAGTCGGCGCCGACGGTGAGAATGGTCTTCGCTTTCCGCGTGCGGTAGTTTCCTTTGGACACCACTTCATAATCGTGCGGCACTTTTCTCCAATCGGTGATGGTAACGCCGTGTTTCCCGGCGAGACGGCTGAACTCCTCGTCGTCCGACAGGATTGTGTGCAGTCCGCTCAAGATATGCAGTCCGTTCGAAATTGCTTTGACGATCCATTCTCTCCAGACTTCCGGCAGCCGTCCGCCGGTCGGCGCAATGCCGATCAACAGGTGTGTCGGCTGCAGTTTCAATCCTTCGTCGATCGATGCAACGACCGGCACATCGCCGCCGTAGCCGAGCACCTGCTGCGCCGTCATGCCTGCTTTCGTGCTGTCGATAACGGCAATGACCTCACCGGGGGTATAGATCAGCGCCCCGTTGGCGGTTTTTGATTTAAGCGGACTGAACCGTCCTTCTGCAAGGGCAAGAATTTTCTTTTTCATACGTTTTTCATCAATGAGTACTTCGGTGAATATCCGGCTGGCTGATTGCCGCGGCGGTTCTGATTATCGGGAGTTCCTCTCCCAAAAAATTCCGTCCGTCATTCCCTGAATGGAATTGTCCGATCCGGCGAGTTCCAATCGTTTCTCCGAAATAGAAGCAAATTTTTTGTCAATTTCAATTCCTACATACCGCCGTCCCAGCTTTTTTGCCGCAACGGATGTTGTTCCCGATCCGAGAAACGGGTCGAGCACAACATCTCCCTTAGAGGATGAGGCGAGGATGATTTTCGCCAGAAGTTTTTCCGGCTTTTGCGTCGGATGTTCGGTGTTTTCGGGCATCGACCAAAATGGCACGGTCAGATCGGTCCAGAGATTGGAAGGATGAGTGATACGGAAGTTTCCCTGCTCCGTCCGTTTCCAGTCCTTCGGTGCTCCGTTCAGTGTGTACGGTGCAATCACTTTTCGTTTAATCTTTACCGCTTCCAGATTAAATGTAAAACGGTCGGACATTGTGCAGAACCAGATATCTTCCGATGCATTTTTCCAGTTGGCTTTCGCTCCCCGTCCCTTTTCCCGTTCCCAGGTAATCCTGTTCCGGATGATAAAATATTTCTGCGCCACCTGCTGGATGGCTGAGGAGGAGCGCCAATCCCCGCAGATGTAAATTGATGCGGTCGGCTTCAACACCTTCACAAGTTTTGACATCCACCCATCCATCCATACTGCATATTCATCCTGCGAAGACGCTTTGAAGGTTGCCGTATTGAATTTTTTCGTCAGGTTGTACGGCGGATCAATAAAGAGCAAATCGACGAAGGATGGAGGCAAAAAGTTCACCGCGTCGTGGAGATCCTGACAGATGGTCGTATTCATCACAGCCGGCGGTTTCACCGGTTTTTTCAGCGTCACGGCGCGGCGTCCGTACTTTTCCGCTTCTTTTGCGGTGATTCTGATTGTTCTGTTGCGCGGTGCGGTTGTTTGTTTCATCAATTTGTGTTACGCCCGTGGATGAAATTGTTTGTGCTGCTGCTTCAACTGCTCCCTGTCGATATGCGTGTAAATCTGTGTGGTGGAGATGTCGGCATGACCGAGCATCTCCTGCACGGAACGCAAATCGGCTCCGCCTTCAAGCAAATGCGTTGCAAACGAATGGCGGAATGTGTGCGGATGAATATCCTTTGCGATGCCTGCCTTTTTCGTGTACTCCAAAACAATCTGCCAGACCGAAACGCGGGAGAGGGAGGTTCCCCGAACATTTAAAAATAACGCTTCATTCGCCCGTTTATGGCGTGCGAGCAGCGGACGGAGCCGACGGAGATATTCGTCAATCCA
>CAZQSI010000042.1:0-12488 GCA_964596155.1 uncultured Chitinophagaceae bacterium | reverse complement strand
ATGTTTTGCGTCGGATCGTATTGTGTGCGCTTCTCTCCGGCAAGAAATTTATGCAGTCCTTTGATTGACGAGATGTTCCTCGCAATACTTTTCGGCGACAGTTCCGCGTCGCGGAGCATCCGGATGAACTTCGACACATGTTCCTCTTCCACCTGATCGTATGTCGTCAGCCGGCAATCCTCCAGAAAGCGGACATACCGGGTGATATCCCGTTCGTAGGCTTCAACGGAATTGCCTGCGAGACTTTTTTCGAGCTGGAGAAAACGGATGTAGGACAACGTGTCGGACTTCATCATTTCCGGTCGATGGAATCGATCGTGCGCTGGAGCCGCTTGTCCTGCGACGGTTTCGGAGATCGTTTCTGTTTCGAGGAGGACTGAAGCTGCACGGGCTCTTCGTCGATCTTCTCGTCCCCTTTTTCCGGATACCGGAGGCGGGAATGGTGGAAGCCGACGAGAATTTTGAGAAAACTTTCCTTGATCCGGGTCAGATCGCGCAGGTTGAGCGTCGATTCATCCAGTTCACCTTCCAGCAGACGCAGCTTGAGCAGCGACTCGATGTTCGCTTCTATTTTTTCCACCGTCGGTTCCTGAATGGCGCGGGTGGAGGCCTCAATGCCGTCGGCAAGCATGACGAGCGCGGTTTCTTTTGAGTTCGGTTTCGGTCCGGGATATCTGAAGTCGTCTTCGTTCACCTCTCCCTTCAGTTTCTTCTGGCGAAGCGCCTTCTCGTAAAAGAATCCGACTTTCATCGTGCCGTGATGCATCGGAATGAAGTTGATGACCGACTGCGGCAGTTTGTGTCTTCGTGCCAGGGCGATACCGTCCTCGATATGGGCTGCGATCACCCGGACGCTTTTTCTCGGACTCATCGTGCGGTGTTTGTTTTCCGTGCCGAGCAGATTTTCCACGAACAATTCCGGATTGTTGGCTTTACCGATGTCATGATAGAGACCGCCCACGCGCGCAAGCGTGGTGTTCGCGCCGATCGCTTCCGCCGCGGACTCCGCCAGTGTTGCAACACTGACGCTGTGATGGAACGAGCCGGGCGCTTTGTGCGACAATTCTTTTAACAGGGGATGATTGAGATCGGAGAGGTCAACCAGCGTCAATTCGGTTGGAATGTTGAACACCCGCTCCAGCATGATCAGCAGCCCGTACGTCAGAATCGGAGAAAAGATCGCATTGAACGACGCGACCATCAGCTGACTTCCCAGCACCGGAAGCGATTCATACCGTTCCAGTCCGAGTGCGATGATGGTAATGGCGTATCCGAGAAAAACATAGACGATCGACCGGAAGATTTGCGTCCGTTTTTTTATGTCGCGCACGGTGTAAATGGCAAATGCGCCGGCAACCAGTGAGGCGAGCGCGATGGAATAATCATTGCCTCTGATTCCCGCCACCAGCAGCGAGATGACCACCGTGCTGTAAAACGCAACTCTCGAATCGAAGATAATCGTCAGAATCATCGAAACGACCGGAATCAAAATGAGATACCGCAGCGGCAGATCGGTTGTATTCTGTACGGTAAGATAGGCGATAAACGAAACGGCGAGAAACAACGCCGAGAGGAGAATCAGTTTTGTGTTGTCGTGATAAATTTTCTTCCTGAAGAGATAGACGTACATCGCCAGCATCCACATGATGGCGAACACCCGGAGGACTTTCCCGAGGAAGGTAACGTAGGAATTGATGCCGGCGCCCCGTTCTTCCCGCGCCTTCCGCATGGAATCGAGCTTCAGCTTGATCTCATCGGTGACCCGTTCATGCTTGGCGATAATCCGCTCCCCTTCGCTGACCGCGCCGATCGTTCTCGGCACCAGATCGACGGCAAAACGGATTTCCCGTTCGGTCTGTTCCTGCTGAAAAATTACGTTCGGCATCAGATATGTCAACGCGATTTTCATTGCGACGGACACCGTGTCGTTTTCCCCTTTATAGCCGGTGATGAACGTCTGCTGCACCGCTTTCCCCAGTTCATACTTGTCCAGCAGGCGGTTCAGCGGCACAATCTGTTCGGTGGTTTTCTTTCTCCGTGCAATCAGTTCGTCATCCCTGTACTGCGATTTCCGGACGTCGACGATTCCCTGCAGATACAATCCGTTCACCACCAGCAGCACGTCCCGTTTCAGCTTTTCAAACGAATATTTGGGAGGTGTTCTGGAGGGCTGCCGTTCGGCATTGCGGAGAAACCAGAGCGTCTGCCACTCGCTTTCGCGGAATTGAATCGGAAACCGTTTCAGCGCTTCGGCGATCGCCTGCTCATCCTCCTTCTTTCGGTCCAGAATCATCTGCAGCGTTTCGAAGAATTGCTTCAGCGAATCGATATATTCGTGAGCAATGGAGGGGTTTTCCTCAAACACTTTGTACACTTTTCCCGCGGCGAGCGCCCGCTCCCGTTCATATTCATTCTCATCCTTGTAAATCGGAAATGCGAACGGCGCGTACCGGTCGCTCTCGGTCCAAATCATGCCGACGGGATAATCCGACTCGACGGCCAGCCCCTGGGGAAACATGAGCGCCACAAGAATGACAAAGACTCCCATGATAATCCATTTCGCCGGGAGACTGTCAATCTCGTTCAAAGATTGTATGAAATTTGAGAGCTTCTGCATCTGTTCTTCCAATATGAAAATAAAAAGAACGAGAGGCAAGATTGGCGAATGTTCGTTGAAATCGGCATTGTCATTCGTTATATTCTTACAGTCGAATTTCTCTTGTTCATTGGAACCTTTATGATGCATCGCGCCAAAAAATCTCTCGGTCAAAATTTTCTTCAGGATCCGAACGTCGCGCAGAAGATCGTCCGCGTCTTCGCTCCGAAACAGGGTGACCGGGTGGTGGAGATCGGTCCGGGCAAAGGGGCGCTGACAGCGCTGCTGCTGGAGCAGCTCGAGCATATGACGGCGGTGGAATTGGACAACGACCTCGCACCGCTGCTCCGGGAAACCTTCGGCGAACGCATCGACGTGATCCACAGCGACATTCTGAACGTATCATTGACCGAGCTCCGCGAGCGGATCGGCGAACCGCTCCGGCTGATCGGCAACATTCCCTACAATATTACGACGCCGATCCTGTTTCATGTCATCGATTCCCTTCCGGCCGTGAAAGATTTTTTGGTGATGATGCAGACGGAAGTGGCGCAGAGAATCGTCGCAAAGCCGAGAACGAAAGAGTACGGCATCCTCTCTATTTTAGTGCAATATTACAGCACGCCGAAAATGCAGTTTGCCGTCTCAAGAAATTCGTTCTTTCCCGTTCCGAATGTTTCATCGGCGATCATCCATCTTGATTTTGAACATCCGTTCCCGGACCGGGCTATGGACGACAGGCTGTTCAGAAAAATTGTCCGCGGAACCTTCGGAAAACGGAGAAAAACGCTCCGAAACGGGCTGAAAGGACTCGATGTTCCCGTGACGGCGTTCGATGCATTATCCGTCGATCTTGAACAGCGTCCCGAAGAACTCTCTGTCGGCGATTTTGTCCGGCTGAGCAACGAATTGATCAGCTATGCACCGGTTATACTGGACACAGTTACGGAGGAAGTCGATGACTGACACCCCATACGTTTCGCAGGATTTAATCGAAGTCGATGATGAACTGGTGGAAGATCTCCGTGCGCTTGTTGAGTCGCGCTCCGATTTTCTGATCAAGAACATTTTCAACGATCTCTATCCCACAGACATCGCCCACATCATCAACCGGATGGAATTTGAAGAGGGCGACTACCTCTTTTCGCTGCTGACCACCGAAGAGCAGGGAAAAGTGATCGTCGAACTGGACGACGACCACCGCGAACATTTTCTCGAGACGCTGCAAAGCGAGCATCTTTCGGACATCGTTGAAGAACTGCCGACCGACGAAGCGACCGACATCATCTCCGAGCTTTCGGAAGAGAAACAGGACGAGGTTCTTGAAGATCTGAGCGTCGAGGATTCCGAAGAACTGAAGGAACTGCTGCAGTACGACGAAAATACCGCCGGCGGTATCATGCAGAAAGAAGTCATCACCGTAAAACGGAATGACACGGTGAAGAAGGCGATTCAGGCGGTCCGCAGAGCATCAAAGGAAGAAGAAGGCCAGCAGTTTTATTTTGTGTATGTCGTCGACGAACAGGGGAAGCTTGTCGGTTCGCTCTCGATTTCGAATCTGATTCTGATTTCTCCGGCGCGCCGCATCTATAAAGTGATGGAGTCGGACATCATCAGCGTGAAGACGGATGTGGATCAGGAAGAGGTTGCGAATATTTTCAAAAAGTATAATTTGGTGGCGGCGCCTGTCGTCGATTTTTCTGGCCGGGTGGTCGGCAGGATCACCGTTGACGACATCGTCGACGTTATTGAAGAAGAAGCGTCAGAAGATATTCTGCGTTTGGGCGGTGTCGGCGAAGACGAGCATATCTCCACTCCTCCGTTTACCGCATTGCGGAGACGGCTGCCGTGGCTCTACGTGAATCTGATTACCGCGTTTGTCGCCGCAGCCGTGGTCAGCATGTTTCAGGCCACCATCGAAAAAGTGGTGATTCTTGCTGCACTGATGCCGATCGTCGCAGGGATGGGCGGCAACGCCGCCACGCAGACAATCACCGTGATGGTCCGCGGAATGGCGCTGGGCGAAGTGAATACCTCCAATCAAATGCGGGTGCTCTGGAAGGAATTACAGATCGGACTGATGAACGGATTCGCCAACGGCATTCTGACTGGAACGGTGATAGCATTTTTCAGCGGAACACCAATGCTCGGCGTGGTGATCTGCCTCGCAATGATTACGAACATGTTCGTCGCCGGCTGTGCCGGGACAATCGTTCCGCTGACGCTGAAATGGCTGAAAATAGATCCGGCTCTTGCCTCCGCCGTGCTGGTAACGACATTTACCGATGTGCTCGGCTTTGCGTCATTTCTCGGGCTGGCGACCATTTTCCTGTCACTGCTCGTGTAAGAACGCATGAAACGTCCCTCTTTTCTCCGCTCCGCCGACATTGTCACGATCGTTTTTGTTCTGGCGCTCAGCGTGCTGGAAATTATTTTTGCTGCACGCATCGATTTTTGGCTGCCGTACGTGCTGAGCAATGTCGTTCTTCTCCTCTTCATTTATTTCGGCGCCCGCGCGTATCATGAACGCGGCGGCTCTTCCAATACTGCGTTTCGTCTTGTACGGGACTGGTATTTGTATCCCTGCATTCTGTTCGTCTATTCTCAGGCGGCATCCATCACCTATCAGATTCACCGGCAGGATTACGACTTTATTCTGATCATGATCGATCAGACGCTCTTCGGCGTCAATCCGACGCAGTGGATTTCTCAGTTCAGCCATCCCGTCATCACGGAACTTTTGCAGATTGCGTACGGATCGTATTATCTCTTCTTTGCCGCGCTTTTTTTTGAATTGTACCGTCGGACCGATCATGCGGAATTCCATGCCGGATCGATGCTTGTCGTGTACGGTTTTTATCTTTCGTACATCGGCTATCTGCTTCTTCCGGCTATTGGTCCCCGTTTCACGCTGCATGATTTTTATTCCGTGTCGACGGAACTGCCGGGATTGTTGCTGACCGATTTTCTCCGATCCATCGTAGATACCGGAGGAGGAATTCCCGCGGGATCGCTGACGCCTGCCGCATTCGTGAATCGCGACGCCTTTCCGAGCGGACACACGCAGTTGACGCTGGTGGCGATGTATGTTGCATTCACGACCCGCTCGAAAATCAGATGGGGACTGCTCATCGTCGGTTCTCTGCTGATTATCTCAACAATCTACATGCGGTATCACTATGTGATCGATCTGATTGCCGGAGCGGCATTTTTTCTCTTCACCGTCTGGAGCGGAAAAAAAATCAACGCGTGGTGGAAAAAATCCGTCAGCACCGAGCAGAAGTAGCACCCTGTTATTTTGCTCTTTCATTCGCGCCGAGCGAAACAAAGTCCTTGTCAATTTTTTTCGAAAACCCTCATCCAAACATTCAACTTCACTTCCATCCTGTATTTTTTGTCTTTCCACTTTTCCAGTCACTTTTTCAAAACTCTCTAAAATCGGTCAAAATCGTCTGAATTCAGCAATTTCTGCCTTGTTTTCCAAACGTTAGAGTAATACATTTTTTGAGCAGAATGAATCCGCTCATTATTTATGATGCGGACTCTCCCATTGTTTAATACGATCTCATAACAGATCTGCCGTTGCCGGAGAATAGAATGTTGAATCAAAAAACCAAGCAAAGATTAATCATCGCATTTGTTCTTTTCGATCTGATCGTAGTCGCCATTTTCTTCGGATGGAAAGAATGGAGTTCTTCTTCAATGTTTACAGACACTGCAGTGTCCGGAATTGTTACCGACGGCACAAATCCCGTCGGAGGTGCAATTGTGAAACTTGCTGCAACAACCGTGACTGATACTTCCGATGATCAGGGACGATTCCGGCTGGAGTGGAGCAGCGGTATTTCCGGAAGTCTCGTCACTGCATGGAAAGAAGGATTTTATAACGGCGGCGTTGAGCTTGAAAAAGGTATGTCCGACATCGAAATCATCCTCAATCCTCTCCCTGAAAAAGATAATCCGCAGTATGAATGGGTCGATCCCGCACCCTCCAATGCGATAAAAAGAATTGCACTGGCGGCGGTCGGCAAAGTGATCAACTGCGGTGATTGCCATTCTTCGATCATCTACGAGCAATGGCGCAACAACGGACATGCCCGTGCGGCAACAAGTCCGCTCTTCATCTCTCTGTACAACGGAACGGATGCAGGCGGAAAACCGGGCGCTCATCCAGGATTCAAACTGGACTATCCTCATTCAAACGGAAATTGTTCAAACTGCCATGCCCCCGCAGCCGCGGTGCGGAATGTGATCGGCGTCGATATGAATACGCTTGAAGGAGTCGAAAAACTCGGAGTCACCTGCGATTTTTGCCACAAAGTAAAAAATGTAACACTGAAGGAGAATATGAGCATCAACAGCGGTGTGATGCATATGGAACTGCTTCGTCCTCCCGACGGGCATCAGGTATTTTTCGGACCGTATACGGATGTTCCCGATCCCGATGCATATGCCCCGATCATGTCCAACAGCCTGTTCTGCGCACCATGTCATCAGGGAGATTTTTGGGGCGTTCCCATCTATGAATCATTTTCAGAGTGGAAGGCAAGCGAGTACGCCAAAAAAGGAATCTCCTGTCAGAATTGTCATATGCGTCCCGACAGCGTCACAACGAACTTTGCACCCGGGAAAGGGGGATTGGAACGTGATCCAAAAACGATACCGTCCCACTTTCAGTTCGGTTCGCGGGACAGCGGCTTCCTTGCCTCATCCGTCACGATGGTAACAAAAGGAAGAACGGAGAAAGACTCGCTTCGCGTGCGTGTGGCAATCACCAACGCAACGGCCGGTCATCATATTCCGACCGATTCTCCGATGCGGAATTTGATATTGCTTGTCACGGCGGTCAATGCCAAAGGGGAAACACTCGCTGATAACGGAGCTCACAGAATCCCCTACTGGGGCGGCATCGGAAAACCGGAAGAGGGCAATTATGAAGGTTTGCCCGGAAAAGGATTTGCCAAAATTCTATATGAACAGTCTCCGCAGTTTCTTTCTTCCGCAAAAGCAGAACTGCAAAAACAAATTTCTCCCGCTCCCCAATGGCGGATCGTTTCCATCCTGTCGGATAACCGCATCCCCGCGCTTGCCACGGATGTTTCAAATTATACGTTTAAGATAACGCCGGGTGACTTTCCCGTCACCGTCACGACAACATTATTCTACCGCAGAATATTCAAGAACTGGGCGGCGATGAAAGGAGTGAAGGCGGAAGAGTTCATTCTGGCAAAAAATATTGACGTCATTCAATCGTCCCTTCATGCCCTGTCAACCGCCGACAACCGGAAGCAGCGAGAAAGAAAATAATATGAAAATGTACCGATGGACATTCCTTCACCTCGCTGCGGTTGCTGCAGTGCTTCTTGCGGCGGGGTGTGAAAATAAAAAACCGCACGAAACAGAACCATATCCACTTGCCGTTCCGCTCGGATTGGATTCATCCGCCGAGTACATTCCGGCAGATAATCCGATGACTGCGGCGAAAGTCGAACTGGGACGCCGGCTGTTCTTTGATGCCCGGTTGTCGCTGGACGGCA
The DNA here is from genome assembly GCA_964596155.1 of uncultured Chitinophagaceae bacterium. Classification (GTDB taxonomy): domain Bacteria; phylum Bacteroidota; class Ignavibacteria; order UBA10030; family UBA8401; genus UBA8401. The sequence goes on along the minus strand of CAZQSI010000042.1, from coordinate 4,355 downwards.
CCGTCTCCTGCGCCACCTGTCACAATCCGTCTCTCGGCTTTTCCGACGGACGCGCACGGTCCATCGGCATCTTCGGTCAGGAATTCAAACGCGGAGCACCGACGCTGATCAACCGGATCTTCAGCAAAACGCAGTTTTGGGACGGACGCGCCGTGAGTCTGGAAGATCAGGTGCCGCAGGTGATTCAAAATGAACAGGAGATGCGAAACACGAAGGAAAATGTGGAACGAACCATCCGGGGAGTCGAAGAATACCGTGAGGCGTTTCACAATGTGTTCGGAACCGATGTCACACTCGACGGCATCGCCAAGGCGATCGCATCGTTTGAACGAACGCTCATGTCGGGAAATTCCCCGTACGATCAATACAAAGCGGGAAATCCAAAAGCATTGTCCGAATCGGCCAAGCGCGGACTCGAATTGTTCGAAAGCGACCGCGTTAACTGCAAAATCTGTCATTCGGGATTTAACTTTACGGATGAGCTGTTCCACAACAACGGTGCGGGACAAGACCGGCCGGAGCCGGATCTCGGCCGTTTTGAAGTGACGAAGAACGACTCGGACAAAGGTGCGTTCAAAACTCCCACGCTTCGGGATATGTCCCGCACCGCGCCGTACATGCATGACGGAAGTTTGAGGACGCTGCTGGATGTCGTCAACTTTTACAATAAAGGGGGAATTCCCAACGCACATCTCAGCCGGCATATGAAACCATTGAATTTAACGGAGCAGCAAAAAACCGATCTTGTTGATTTCATGAGAGCATTAAGCGGTACCAATACATTGAAGTTTTAATCCGCCGGTATTCATCATCCCCTTTTGTTTATTAATTTAATGATGAAACAATCCGAACAGAGAGTTCCAAAAAATATTTTCCGCCGCTTTCTTCCGCTGTTCGCCGCCGGAACACTTCTTGCCGGGATTGCATTCTTTCTTCTGTTTTTCTATGACAGCGGAACAACGCACCGGTCCGCTGAATATGTAAGCGACAACGGCCTTCTCTATATCAACACGCCTCTCGATGTTAAATTTACCGGTTCCGAATCGTGCCGCGATTGCCATCTGGAATTGTACACCGCATTCATGAAGACCAACACTGCACGGTCAATGTACCGTCTGGATACAAATAACATCATCGAAGAATATCCGCAGCGGGAGCCGGTGTACGATGCCGTGCTGGACTTTTATTATGAAATGATCCGGCGGGGAGAAAAATTTTATCAGCGGGAGTTTCGACTCGATGCAACAAAGAATGTCATTCACGAGCGGTTGGTGGAAGCGCAGTATGTCATCGGCTCGGGAAAAAATCTTCGAATGTACTTTTATGACGAGAACGGCATGTTCTATGAACTTCCGCTCACATGGTATGCCCATAAAAAGAAATGGGATTTCAGTCCGGGATACAAAGAATTCGGCAACCACCGGTTTTCCCGGTTTGCTTCCTCAAAGTGTCTTGCCTGTCACAACGCTCATATGGATGCTTCACCGAACGCGCTCGAACGGTTTGTGAAACCGTATCCTCTCGGCATCGGATGCGAAGCATGCCACGGTCCGGGAGAATTGCATGTGAAGCAGGAACTCGGAGAATCGGTGGACCTTCCGGCGAACAATGCAAGGACGATCGTCAATCCCATTCATTTGTCGCCGCAGAGACAGATTGATGTCTGTCAGGCCTGCCACCTTCAGGGGAAGGCGTGGGCGCTGCGCGGAGATGCGGGATGGTTCGATTTTCGTCCCGGCATGCTGCTGGAAGATCTCTGGTCCGTCTACACATATGACGCCGTCCATAAAGAGGAATTTAAAGTGGCGGACAGCGGATATCGCTTCTCTCTGAGCCGGTGTTATAAGGAAAGCCACGGCATCACTACCTGCAATACGTGCCATGATTCGCACGGCACCTTCCGCGGCACGACCGTGGAATTTAACAGGCAGAATTGCCAGAAATGTCATCCGCCGGAAAGTCTTCCCGGCAAAGGATCAACCTATGCCCACACCGAACGAGATGACTGCGTCCCCTGCCACATGAAACAAACGGGGACGAAGAATACACTGCATGGTGTGATCAATACCGATCATTGGATTCGTATCGATGCACAAGAAACGACGATCGACTGGACGATGCACAGAACGCCGCACGAAATGCAGCAGGTGAAGAGTATTGTTCCGGCGCTGGATGCGCGCGATTCGGGTGCATCGATCAGAAAAGGGATCGCACTGCTCAATTATTACCGGAATGATGACCGGCGTCCGGTCTATCTGGATTCGGCATTGGCGTATCTCACGGCAGGGACAGAGCTGAATGTTCGTGATGCCCGCGGATTCCTTGCCCTTGGAGAAACCTACAAAGAGCTCAAACGGCTCGATGAGGCAAAACGAGCGCTTCAAAAAGCTCTTGCACTCCGTCCGTCCTTTCCCGAAGCGTATTACCACATGGGATCGCTGTTCAGAATATCCGGAGAGCTTGATTCATCGATCCATTATTTTCGTCTTGCAGTTCATCATCTTCCCGGAGAGCCGTCGTATCTGGAAGGATTGGGCATGGCACTTGCGGAACGGGGAATAACAGATGAAGCAATTACCATGCTTCAACGGGCCTACCGGATCGACAGACAAAACCCGGCGCTCTTTTCGTATCTCGGAACGCTCTTTGCAAAAGAGCTGGGTGATCCGGCTTCTGCCCTTCCCTATTTCAAAGAGCGGGCCATTCTTGATCCCGATGCGCCGAATGTCTATGTCGATCTTGGAAATACATTCGCGATGCTTGGAGAGTTTGCATTGGCAAAGCAGATGTACGAACGGGAGCTGTATTACCGGCCTGATTCCAAAGCGGCACGGTTCAATCTAGACAAAATATCGCTGATACCGCGCCGTTAACAATCGTCCACTGCGCGAACATTAATTTTTTAAAAAACAGTTGCGTCTTGTTAATGAGATGGCTACTTTTCCGGTACCAATCCCGCAAAACGGGTAACATACCGTGCTATACAGGCCTGCACCGATAATTATTATAGCATTGCGTATGATCGGATCCCAGAACAGTCGAGACTATTCTGGGATTTTTTTTACCGGAACTTTCTTTTGCAAATCATCCCGATCGGAACCTATGTTTCTAAGGGGAAACCGGATAATAAGGGAAGCGAAATAAAAATTGGTTAATTGTGAAAGTGTGGAATTGTGAAATTGGAGCGGGTAATAATCTCAAAACAAACCAGTAAAGTCTTTTTGATGCAAATTGCTTTTAAAACAACAATTCCACAATTCAGCAGTTACCAAATTGTGGAATGTTTTTGTACTTCCAATGCCGAAGGCATGGCTTCGCCACGGGAATCGAAGCCTCTATAGTACTTTCAGAAGACTACGTACCGCGTCAACGGGAGAACCAGCGTTGAAATTGAGAAATTAAGAAATTGAGAAATTGAGAAATTGTGGAACTGGGGCGAAGAATAATTTCTCAGCTGGCTAGTTAACTCTTAATGGTGCAAATGGCTTTTAAAACAACAATTCCACAATTCAGCAGTTACCAAATTGTGGAATGTTTTTGTACTCCCAACGGGAATCGAACCCGTGTTACAAGCTTGAAAAGCTCGTGTCCTAACCCCTAGACGATGGGAGCGTTGAAATCAATAATTGATAAATTAACAAATTTTGAAATTGAAAAATTGTTACGAATTTTTTGATCTTTTATTCAATTTATTTCTGCGTGCGGTGGCATACGATGCTGTGAATATTGCAGTCAGTTCAGAAGCTTCTTTCCACAATTCATCAAACTCTGTTTTGGATATCGCCTTTGTTCCCAGAAGTAATTCCAACCAGTGTTGCGTTTCATCTGCCTCTTCATGGACAATGTGCATTTTTGAAACAAATTCTGCCGGTGATTGTGCTCGGCTTGCTGCGCGATAATTTGCACTCACCGATGTTGCAGACCTGATAATTTGTTTTGAAATAATTTCAGTCGAACGGTTAGTCGGCAACGCGTCGGTCATTGCAATAATCCTCAGCGCAAACGTCTTCGTCCTTTCTATTAATTCCCGAGAATCCATAAATCCTGTATAACTCCAGAATTATTAAAATAATCGGTGAACATCAATTTGTAAATTTCTCAATTTAACAATTAATCAATTCCGTGGGGTGACCAGAGGGATTTGAACCCTCGACCTCCAGGGCCACAACCTGGCGTTCTAACCGACTGAACTATGGCCACCATGTAAAAGAACAAGTGTTACAATGGCCAAATCCCGCCTATTGCAAAAGCTTCGGAGCGGGATCCTCAAAACTTCTACCACTCGCAAAGAACGCTCGCGGGAAGTTTTGGGACTATGGCCACCATGTAAAAGAACAAGTGTTACAATGACCGAA
>CAZQSI010000041.1:9769-25151 GCA_964596155.1 uncultured Chitinophagaceae bacterium | reverse complement strand
ATGAGCTGTTTTCCGGTGAAGGATTCAATAATTTTCCCGCTTTCACTGTAATCAATAAAGGAATCATGCTTTTCAGCGGTAAAACCGGTTAGCGGCTGAAACCAATGCGTATAATGCGTGCAGCCCTTTGAAATTGCCCAATCCTTCATCGCAATTGCAACGATATTCGCCGTATCTCGGTCCAGCTTTTCGCTTTTGTTGATCACATTCAGGATCTTTTCAAAGGCGTTCTTGGGAAGCATTTGCTGCATTTTGGCTGTATCGAAAATATTTTCGCCGAAATACGTTGAGACCGGTTTTGCCGTTTTATTCATAATGACTCTTCCTTTATTTTGATTTTGTGATTTTAATTTTGTTGGTTTCCTTCATTGTGGAAAGTACAATACTGGTTGTCGTATTGACGATACCGGACCACGATTGAATCTTTGCCAATAGCTTTTCAAGCGTCGAAGTGTTTTCCGTTCTGATCTTTAAGAGGTGTGTGCCCGTTCCCGTCACCGAATGAATCTCCAGAATTTCATCCGTTCCCTTGGCATGATCCAGAAATGAATTGTAATGTTTTGAAGAATCGACGGTAACGGTGATAAATGCGGTGATATCTTTGCCGACCTTTTTCGGGTCGACGAATGCCGTATACCCCGTAATGATCCCGTTCTCTTCTAATTTCCGTAAACGTTCACTGACGGAGGGAATACTCATATCAACCGCCTGGGCCAGGTCGTTTCTTCTCGTGCGTCCGTTTTTTTGAAGAATATCAAGCAGAATGATGTCGGTCGAATCCAGTTGATGCAGTGAGTTCATTGTGATTCCTTACTTATTAAGGTTATTACATTTTTTCACTAAGAATATAAGGTTGTTCCTTGTTATTGTCAATATAATTTAAAATAAAAAATCCGGCACGCTTTCGCCTGCCGGATCGGACTTCACAAAAAAAAACAATTCTTTCCGGTTATGTCAGAATACCGTTTTTCTGATATTTGACATTTCCTTCATAAATCGTTGCATGAACATTAAAATCGTCATCCATCACTACTAAATCTGCATCCTTCCCAACGGCCAGAATTCCCTTCTGATGTTCCAGTCCCAAAACTTTTGCTCCGTTCAGTGAAGCCATCCGTATGGCATCGGTGATCGGGACTCCGACCAGTTTAACCATATTGCGGACCGCATCTTCCATTGTCAGCGTGCTTCCGGCTAATGTACCGTCCTCCAGAAATGCCTTCTTCTCCTTTACGATGATCTTTTGATCCATAAAGTGATAATCACCGTCCGGCATGCCGCAGGCGCGGATCGCGTCGGTGACAAGAATAATGCCTCCGCTGCCTTTAATATTGTGCAGAAGTTTCATCACGATAGGATCGACATGGATCCCGTCGGCAATCAATTCCACTTTCAATTCGTTCCGCAGCAGCGCAGCAACCATGATACCGGCTTCTCTATGATGAAATGAACGCATGGCGTTGAACATATGCGTAACATGTGCAGCCCCGTTATCAATTGCTTTTTCAATATCGTCATACAACGCAAGTGTGTGGCCGATTGACGGAACGACTCCCTGACTCGCCGCCGCTCTGATCACATCGATATTCCCTTTCAGCTCTGGCGCTATCGTCATGATTTTAATTGAACCGCGTGCGGATTCATTTAATTCGTTCCATGAATCAACATTCGGCTCCCACAGATATTCAATTTTGTGCGCTCCTTTTATTTTCGGATTGATGAACGGCCCTTCCATGTGGATGCCCCAAATATTTGAATCCGGGTGCATCTCGGAATAGGTCGCAATTCTGTCCACATCCTTTTTCAACAGATCAATCTTCTTGCTGAACAACGACGCCAGCATTCCTGTCGTTCCGTGCGAAAAGAAAAAATCCGAAATTATTTTAATTGATTCGTCGCTGTCGTCAGCGAAGCCCATCCCTCCGCCGCCATGTACCAGCAGGTCGATGAAACCGGGAGAAACCGTTTTTCCTTTCAGGTCGAACGTTTTCATATCGGCGGACAAATTTACATCCGACACTTTTCCCATGTTGCCGATCTGACTTCCGGCGATGACGATGACGCCATTCTCCACAATTCGAAACGGCGTAATGATTCTGACATTTTTCAGCGCATATTCCATAGTAGATTATTTGATTAAAGTGTGAAGGGTCTGATAATTAGTTTCAATGTTTCCGTCTCCAAAAATTGCATTTCCGGCGACGAGGTAATGAGCGCCCGCATCAGCAGCGCTTTTTATGGTTGCTGCATCAATCCCCCCGTCGACCTCAATGATGGTCGATAATTTCCGCTCCTGTATCATTCGCGAGAGGTTCCGTATTTTATCAAAGCTTGTTGGAATGAACGATTGACCTCCGAATCCCGGATTAACAGACATAATCAGTATCAAATCGGTAAACGGCAGGATTTCTTCGATTGCGGCCAGAGATGTGGACGGATTCAGACTTACACCCGCCTTCATACCCAATGATTGAATTGCTGTCACTGTCCGATGTAAATGAGTGCATGCTTCGACGTGAACCGTCAGAATATCCGAACCGGCTTCTTTGAATTGCTGTAGATAGCGATCTGGCGATTCAATCATCAGATGCGTGTCGAGAGGCAATTGGGTGAATTGGTTGATGGTGCGGACAACTCCCGGACCAAAACTTATGTTTGGAACAAAATGTCCGTCCATAACATCCAGATGCAGCATGGAGGCACCGGCTTTTTCAACCCGGCGGATATCCGCTTCGAGATGGGAAAAATTTGCCGAGAGGACAGAGGGAGCGATCAATAGGTTTTTTTCGTTCTGCATTTATTGATCACCCTCCTTTTTTTTGACTGATTTTTCCGGTGCCTGAGAGATGAAAAGATCAATTTCCTTTTTGGTGGTAACAATGTCATTTTCGCGGGGCAACTGATCGATGACTGTATTAGGTAACAGTTCTTCGTTCAGTTGATACGTCAAATTTCCGGTTCGCAGCCCTTTATCTTTAATTATTTTTTGCGCTTCCGTCAGCGTTTTTCCGATTAACGACGGAACGTATATGCTGTCGATCGATTCTCCCGCACTGACGATAATGCTGATATACGAATTTCGTTTTACTTTGCTTCCTGCAGGAATATCCTGGCTGATGATCGTTCCCTCCGGAAGATCGATGGAAATCTGATATTGGATCGCTCCCTGTTTTAGACCGGCTCTGTCTAATGCAAATTTTGTGTCGCGAATTGATCTGCCCCTGAGCGATGGAACGATGACCTCCTGCTCTCCGCCGGAAATTGTCAGATAAACTCTCCGTCCGGATTTTACAATTTGATCTTTTGCCGGATTTTGAAGTATAACATGTCCTACGGGAATCGAAGGATCCTGCCGCACTTCCCCGCGCTTAGGTTCTAATTTTGCAGAATCGAGCACCCGACGGGCCGATTCTTCGGACATTCCGACAACATTCGGGACGGTCAGCGTCCCTCCCTTATTCACATAGTACGGCATAATGAAGGTATCCAATATAAAGAGACCGACAATGAAAATTCCTCCGCACCATAGAAGGAAGAGAATAATTTTTGATTTCAGGATATTTTTCATTACACCTTAGCTGAGGTTATTTCGAATAATGTACTAAACTCTCCAGATATTTGCCGATGATATCAAATTCAAGATTCACAATACTTCCCTTTTTATATTCATGAAATATTGTATGTGTGTGCGTGTAGGGAATAATCGCAACAGTGAATTCCTTTCGTCTGAGGAGAGCAGTAGTCAAACTTGTTCCATCAACGGTAATCGATCCGACGGGGATTAAATATTTTCTATACCGTGCCGGAAATGTTATCGTAACCATCCAGCTGGTTTGTAATGTTTTTACCGCCGTTACCCGTCCCGTTGCATCGACATGTCCCTGCACTAAATGCCCTCCCAAACGATCTTTCAGCATCACCGAGCGTTCAAGATTCACTTTGCTTCCTTTTTTCAACCTTCCAAGATTTGTTTTTGACAGCGTCTCTTTCACAACCTGCACTGTGAAAATATTGTTCCTGGACCGAACAACTGTCAGACATACGCCGTTCACCGCGATGCTGTTGTCAACCGAAAGATCAGTCAATCTTTTTTTGGGCGATATTGATAATTCAATACCGTCTCCGAACGGTTTTATGGAGCTGACAATGCCGATTGTTTCTACAATACCCGTAAACATATTATTGTGTGACGAACTGATAGACCGCCTTTGAAATCGCGGCTATCGTTTCGATCCCTTCTTGATTTGAACGGAGATTTTTTGATAGTACCACAAGAATATACCGGCGACCGTCCGGCAAGTAAATAATCCCCGAGTCATGCTGAACGTTGGTAATAGATCCTGTTTTATGAGCTACGATAACCGACGGCGGAAGTTGTGCGGGAATCATGTTCTTGATTCTCTGCATTTTTAAAATGTCGATCATTGCAGATGATGCACCTTCGGAAACAACTGAACCGGCGGCCATCATGGTATAGAGTTGTGCAAGTCCGCGGGATGTTGTTCTGTTATTCTTTCCTGCGGCATATGCTTTGCCATCTTCCACACCCCGCAGCACGACAATATCCTGTAGCCCCATTTCCGTCATCGTTTTCATAATATTGCCAGCACCGGCTATATCGATCAGGATATTAGTGGCTAAATTGCTGCTGACCGTAATCATTTTTATCACGAGTTCATTGATCGTCACCGTTGTACCGATAGACGAATACAATCCGTCATCACTGTCATCTGAAACAGTTAAGGAATATTCGCTCCCGTCTTCAATGCTCCGAAACGTATTTCTTACCAGGACCGTATCATCCAGAGATAATTTCTTTGCCGCTGCCTGCTTGTAAATCTCAACCATCACGGGCGTCTTCATCGTGCTTGCAGCATGAAAGAAGTCCGTTTCATTACGATTTACTGATTCTCCCGTTTCCGGATTAATAAACGAAATCGCAAAAGTTCCCGAACGGGAGGAACAGATGGAATCCAATTGCCGTCCGAGATCCGAAAGTCGTGTATCCTGCTGTGCCATCACCAATGATAAAACTGAAAGTAAAAGAAAGAAATATCTCACCGCATCCTCAGGAATAGATAACGTCAAATTCTTGCAAAGTATCTGTTCCGAATTGCTTTTTTCTTCGTTCGTTCAACTTGAATGAAACCGTAATGTTATCGAATGTCTTTAATCCGTCCTTATATTTTTTCTTGCCGGTGAACAAATACAGCTTGTCCGCAGTTTTTGCATTCAGAAAAGCAGCATAGGTCTTTTGCCCCCCTTCAACAAGCACGGAAATATGATTTCTCAATCCCAGATCACGGATAATTTGACGAATATCCACGATTCCGTTTCGTCCGGACATACCGACGATCTCCACTCCCTGTTTCCTCAATAATCCCGCTTTTTTTTTGTTTAACAGCAAATGGTGCTGGGTAGTGTACAGAATCGTCGGAGCGTCTGCCGAAAAGACATTCCGTTGCAGAGGAAGTGAAAACTTCCCGTCAATAATCACCCGTGTCGGATTAGTACCTTTTACATGCCGGACCGTCAGAGATGGATCATCACTCATTACAGTTCCGGCGCCTGCCACAATCACATCATAATTCTTCCGCAATCGATGGACTTCTGTTCTCGATTTCCTGTTTGTAATCCAGCGGGAATCAGCATTGTCGGATGCGATGAATCCGTCCGAAGACTGAGCCGCCTTCATGGAAACGAATGGAATCTTTTTCGTGATATATTTGAAAAAAAATTCATTCAAACGGATCGCTTCATCTTTCAATATTCCTTCGGTGCATTCTATACCACGCTTTCGAAGCAATTTTATGCTTTTACCGGAAACTAGAGGATTTGGATCGGAAGAGGCAATCACCACACGGGAAAAGCCATGATGGAGAATGCTGTCAACGCACGGCGGTGTTTTTCCGTAATGAGAGCATGGTTCCAAATTTACGTAGATCGTTGCACCGTGCAAGGATCGATGCTGTTTCAGCGCACGGGATATTGCGTTTATTTCCGCATGGGCTTCCCCGTAGCGCCGATGAAACCCTTCGGCAATTTTTCTTCCATCCTTAACGATGACTGCTCCGACCATCGGGTTGGGACTGACGAATCCTGCGCCGTGCTGTGCAAGATGGAGGCAGCGACGCATCCACATTTCATCAGTTGTAATCACCGTATTGTCCAAAATAATAAAAAAAAGACATTACGATTCATGAAACGATTCGCAATGTCTGATGTCAATGGTCTCTCACCCAATTATTTAAATGTGATCTCTTTTCCCTTTGCGGCTGACCGATAAATTGCATCGATAATGGTCATACGTTGAACCGCTTCGTTTACCGTGGAAATAAGAGGATGAATCCCTCTGACAGTCCCGACAAAATGTTTTAATTCATTCTCATACGATTTTTTTAAAGCATTCTGCGATGTATCGGTCTTTACCGGAGTAACATTGACAATGCTGCCGTGCATTTCCTTGTGAATCATCAACGGATTGATTTTTCCGCTTCCGTGTTCGCCGTAGATGTTGCAGTAGTACAATTCATTCTCAATATGAAAATTCCAGCTTGCTTCAATCGTAATTGTTGAACCGTTTTTCATCGTCAGATATACAACCGACGAATCTTCCACCCGTGTTTTGTGCGAATAATTCATTGCATTCACTCTGCTGACATCCGGATATCCGGACATCCACATCGCAAGGTCGAGCATGACGATGCCCATATCGAGAATCACTCCTCCTCCGGACATCTCCTTCTGGGAAAACCAGCTTCCTTCGGATGACGGTTTTTTCAGCCATCCTGCTTTTGAATAAAATATTTTTCCGAGCTCTTTGTTCTCAATGAAACTCCGAAGCATCATGGTGTCGGGACGGAACCGGTGGTTCATGCCCACCATAAGTTTTTTCTTGTTCTTTTTTACGGATTCGGCAATGGCAATGGCTTCTTCAAGTTTCCGGGCTACCGGTTTTTCCACGAAGACGTCCCTTTTGGCTTCCAGACTTGCAATCGCCGCTTCTTTGTGAACATCCGTCGAAGCACAGATATCGACCGCATCCAGCTCCTCATGTTTCAGCATTTCATGAAAATCCGTATAGTATCGTTTAATACCGTATTTCTCCGAAAGTGCTCTTGCACGGTTCTTATCCCTGTCGCAGAGACAGGAAATTTCAACATCGGATATTTTGGAAAGAATGGGAAGATGGAACACCTGAGAAATCCATCCCAAACCGATGATGGCTATTTTCGGTTTTTCGATTTTTGACTGTGCGACGCTCATTGTGCCTTCCGTCCGGGCAAAATAGATGGATGAGTTTGATGAAACTTTTTCACGGTTTCCGCGATTCCGACAGCATCAAGTTTAGTCAGCCGCAGCAATTCTGCAGGCGTGCCGTGTGTTACATAGGAATCCGGAAGTCCGTGCATTAAAACATTTACGCGATGTTTTCCAAGGGAAACGAATGCTTCGAGCACTGCCGATCCAAATCCGCCCACAATGCTGTTTTCTTCGACAGTCACCACATGTGTGAACGTGTCGGCAATTTTTTCAAGCAATGCCATATCAAGAGGTTTGATGAATCGCATATTTACGACTTCTGCAAGAATGCCTTCTTTTTCGAGCATGTCCGCAGCTTTCAATGATTGTTCGACCATTGATCCGACGGCGAGAACAGCAACATCCTGACCGGTGCGGACGATTTCAGATTTTCCGATCTGCATTTTTTCAAATGATGGTTTAATTTGCAATCCGAGCGAATTTCCTCTGGGATAGCGAATGGCAACCGGACACCGCTGTTTCTCAACTGCAGTGAACAGCATGTCCCGCAGTTCGTTCTCATCTTTCGGCGCCATAATAATCATATTGGGAATGCATCGCAGATACGAAAGATCGAGTGCACCGTGGTGAGTCGGTCCGTCCGCTCCAACCAGCCCTGCTCGATCCATGACAAACACAACATGAAGATCCTGCAGAGAAACATCATGGATAATCTGGTCAAACGCACGCTGAAGAAACGTTGAGTAGATTGCGACAACGGGTATATACCCTTCCGTCGCCATTCCGGCAGCAAATGTGACTGCATGCTGTTCCGCAATGCCGACATCAAAAAATCGTTCCGGCAATTCTTTTTGCAGAATATCCAAACCGGTCCCGTCCGGCATTGCCGCTGTTATGCCGACGACTCTGTCGTTCGAACGGCAAATTTCAACCAATGCTGTTCCGAAAATTTTGGTATAGGAAGCTGGAGCGCTGGACTTTGGCGACATGCCGGTCACTTTGTCGAACGGCGTAACTCCATGCAATTTTGCTGCATCGACCTCGGCAGGTTTGTATCCTTTTCCTTTTTCCGTGTTGAGGTGAATCAGGATTGGACCCTTTAAATCTTTAACATGTCGAAATATTTCGACGAGCTTAACCACATTGTGACCGTTAAACGGACCGAAATACCGAAATCCCATTGCTTCAAACATCATCCCGGGCGTAACGACCGCCTTGACACCTCGTTCAAGTTTACCCGCTACGCTCCGCAAACGGTCGCCGAATGTGTCCAATTTGCCGGTAAGATCCCATACATTTGCTTTAAATTTATTGTATGTCGGGTGTGTCAGCGCTTCCGAGAAATAGCTGTGGAGAGACCAGAGTGTCGGATTGTTTGCGGATAGCGAGACCATTTTGTTGTCGCTGAGGATTACGATCATATCTTTCTTTAGCACTCCGGCATTATTCAATGCCTCGTATGCCATGCCTCCGGTGAGAGATCCGTCCCCAACAATTGCCACAACTTTATAATCCTTCCCGGCAAAATCTCTTGCGGTAGCCATCCCAAGAGCCGCTGAGATCGCGGTGTTTGCATGACCGGCACCGAACGTGTCGTAATCGCTCTCATCACGGCGAAGAAAGCCGCTCAATCCGTTAAATTGACGTATGCTGTGCAATCGCTCTTTACGGCCGGTCAAAATTTTATGCGGATATGCCTGATGCCCCGTATCCCATACCAGTTTATCTTCAGGCGTGTTAAAGACGTAATGGAGTGCAATCGTTAATTCCACCGCGCCTAATCCCGCCCCGAGATGTCCTCCTGTTTTTGATACGGAATCCACCAAAAAATCGCGGACTTCAGAACAGACTTTGCGCAGTGACGATACTTCGAGCTTCCGCAAATCGGACGGATCATTGATAAAATCCAACAACGTTGATGCTGATTCTTCCATTATTTTTTACTCTTCAAATTCGGTCAATTGTATTTTTCCGTTCAGATCCTTTGACAATTGTTTGATTTTAAGATCTGCCGATTTCAGTGTTTCCATGCATGTCTTCGACAATGCAATCCCCTCTTCGTACATTTTTAACGATTCCTCAAGCGATATTTCACCCTGCTCAAGAGCATCGACAATTTGCTCGAGGCGCTTCAGTGAATGTTCAAATGTCTGTTTCGTTTCTTTTTTTGCCATGCTGTTATTTTCTTTGCTTTACTATTTCAGCTTCCACAATTCCATCCTGAAATTCAATGGTCGCCGCGGACGGCAGATCAATGCTTCGGAAGGACGAAACGACTTTCTCCTCCTGCCGGACGATCGCATACCCTCGTTTTAATACCAAAGCCGGATTTAATGCTTTAATGCGGAACGCCAGCGAGCCGGTTTGTTGATTCAGTGCTGCTGCATATTGCTGCATTCCCCGCTGAAATCGATGATGCAAATCATCAAGATGCTGGCTGCGCTGTCTGATCATGTCGTGAGGTTTATTGAATGAATAGCTTTGAACAAGCGAGGAGATTTGTTTTCGGTATGATTCAAGGCCGTTTTCCATTGCATTCTGTATAGTATAGCAATAATTGCGAATAAGTTCAACGACCTCTTTTCTCTCCTTTACTGCCAATTCTGCAGCTGCCGAAGGTGTCGGAGCACGTAAATCCGCAACAAAGTCGGAGATACTGAAATCAATTTCATGACCGACGGCACTGATGACCGGAATGTCTGAGGCATAAATTGAGCGCGCCACGACCTCTTCATTAAAAGCCCAAAGGTCCTCAAGCGAACCGCCTCCTCTTCCGACGATCATGACATCTACCAACGTGTGTTTATTGAGTGTGGCAATCGCTTCCGCAATTTCTTCAGCAGCTCCGATTCCCTGAACTTTGACAGGAACAAGAATAACTTCAACGGACGGCTGTCTTCTTGAAAGCACAGAAATAATATCTTTGATTGCCGCACCGGTTGGAGATGTGACTATGCCGATTCGTTCGGGATATTCCGGCAGCGGTTTTTTGGCATCGTCATCAAAGAGACCTTCTTCGAAAAGACGATGTTTCAGCTGCTCGAAGGCAATCTGGAGTTCCCCTTTGCCGAGAGGTTGAATCTGCAGACAGTCTATCTGATAGCTTCCCCGCGGTTCGTAGACGCTGATGGCGCCGCGTACCATTACTTTCATTCCGTCGTTTGGCCTGAAGAGCAGCTGGGCGACCCGGCTTCTCCACATCACGCCGGAAATCTGCGCCCGATCGTCCTTAAGTGTGAAATATAAATGACCTGAGGAGTGAAGCTTAACGTTGGAGAGTTCTCCCTGCACCCAGAGCTGGGGGAAACCTTGTTCAAGCGTTTCCTTGATACGCCGAGTCACATCCGAAACTGATAATATTTCTCCACTGTTCATAAGCAAATATACGCAATATTCTAAAGAGTGCGAATAAGAAAAACGTTCCGTATATTAAAATAAAAACATGAAACTCGATGTATTGGCAGTCGGAGCTCATCCCGACGATATAGAACTTTCCTGCGCAGCGACACTGGCAAAACTGAAGCGTCAGGGAAAAAAGATCGGCATCCTTGACCTGACAGAAGGTGAACTGGGCACGCGGGGCAGCCGGACCATTCGGAAAAAAGAGGCCGCCGCCGCTTCAAAAATATTGGGACTGCACCAGCGAATTAACCTTGGTCTGTCCGACGGCAACATTGAAGTAAATCAGACCAATATCCGCAGCGTGATAAAACTGATTCGATTGTATCAACCGGAAGTGCTTTTGATTCCGCATTGGTCGGAGCGGCATCCCGATCACGAACATGCCCATCGGCTCTGCCGGGAAGCGTGGTTTTTCAGCGGATTGGAAAAGATTGCAACCAGTGTGCGGGGAAAACGGCAGGAACCGTTCCGTCCGAAGAAATATTTTCACTATATGCAGAAATACGAGTTTCAGCCGACATTCATTGTTGACGTTTCCGAAACGTATGAAGTGAAGAAAAATTCTCTGTTAGCGTATTCATCACAGTTCTACAATCCCCGCAGCAACGAGCGGGAAACAATCCTTTCGTCCCGGTTATTTCTTGAGTCGATCGAAGCACGGGACAAGCATTTCGGCAGCATGATCAATGTTGCCTACGGCGAACCATTTTTCAGCATGGAGCCGGTAGGGATCGATTCTTTTTTTTCAATGTTGATGTAGGAGAAGTTTATGACGTGCCCTCAGTGCGGATCACAGCAATTAAGTTCTGCAATAGTTTGCCTGCAATGCGGCTTTACGCTGAAAGTCATTGAGCAAACAAAACAACAACGGTTAATAAAATATTCCTCGACATTCATTTTGTTGGGAGTACTTGTCGCCGGCGTCGGATATTTTTTTGCAACGATCGGACGGACATATCACCCCGTGATTGACCACCAACCATCCATCGGATACGGAATCGCACCGTCTCAGGGAAAAATTACAAGTTCCCGCACCACCGCAATGATTCAGGGAAATGATATCGTCGTTCCGGTTGATTTTGTTACTAATTACCGCATTGTCCGCGTCAACGATCCCGAAGGAAAACAGGCTGTCCCGATCCTCCTCTATACGACACCGCGAGGAAAAATTGTCACGGCCATGAGCATCAGCGAATCCTGCCGGTCGGAGGATTTTTATCTTGACGGAGAGAATATCCACTGTGCAAACTGCTCCTCATACTGGAATATGGAAAGTTTAGAAGCCTATGCCTGCTGTCAGAAATATTACCCTGATCCCATCCCAAGCAGAGTCTCCGGCGGAATGATACGGATCGATAAAAACGTCGTTCAGAACTGGCGGACACGGCTTTAAAATGAAAGAGGCCGGAATGTATCCGGCCTCAATCTACTCTTTATACAATTAAAAATTATTTCTTTCTTGCTTCCTGAATTCGGCGAGCTATTGTGATCAGGAATCCTCCAATCAGCAGAGCCGTTCCGATCCAAACAAGGTTAATATACGGTTTGACGCTTGCTTCTGCGACCAATGTTTCCGCTTTCGGTCCTGAACGGTCTGCTTCACCGTGCAGTCCCAGCACCTCCAGCGTTACACTCGATTCGTCGTCGTTGTTGCTCGGATTCATACCTTTAATTTTAATTCCGATATCCGAATTTGAAAGACGCGCCTCCGTAAAGACCGGTTTTCCTCCTTTGTTGGACATGGTCGGCTGCACTACTTCTTTTTTACCGTTCCGTGTCACCTGTATGTCCATCACCAAATAGTTGCCTTGTTCTTTTGTTTGAGTGAAGGAATAACCGATGTATGTAATTTCCAAACCTTCGAATGATTCTGTTGTTCCTTTTTTGATGGTGACATCGTGCTGATGTCCGGCCGCATCGGGAACTTCCAGGGAAAGCGGAGACAAATAGAAATCCTTCGTAATCATATTGACAATATCCGGATTTCGAATAAGAGATCCTTCTTCGCTCTCCTTAAACATTACCGGAGTGACAATAAATTTTTCTCCGTTTTTTTCAACTTCCACATTGAATCCGAATCTCCCTCTCGGCATCGGCTGATATCCGACGTAGGTCATATTGTACCCCAGCGCCTGAACGGTAACACCCTGTTCGAGGTTCACAGTTTTGACATCATCATATTTTGCAGATGCGACAAAACCCAAAAACATCAATGCGATGCCGATATGAGCAATTGCGCCGCCGGCCATTTTTGGATTTCCCTGAATAATTTTTATTCCGACAATACTATTGGTAAACAACGCAAATGCCGATGCAAAAATGAAAACAATCATTGTCGGGTGTGTAGCACCCATAAAGAATGTGATGACGGTAAAACCGGCAGCCAGCAGCGACGGCAGGATCAACTGTTTCAGGACAGACTCTGTTTTAGAATTCTGCCACCATAACAGCTGTCCGATTCCGGAAAGCAGCGCGATGGCAATACCGAGCGGTAATGTTGTCGTTACATAATATGCGGGATCAACCGCGGATATTTTTCCTTTGAGAATATTAGTGATGATCGGAGAAGATGTCCCGATGAGAATGAACACCGAAGAAAATACCAAAGAGGCAGCGCCGAGAAACAGTGCAAATTCACGGGAGACGAGCGAATGCTGAACGGGAACTACGGGCATTTCCTTCCAGCGCGAAAAGAGCAGACCAAATCCGCCGGCAACAAAAGTGAAAATCACTATCAACAGAAGCCAGTACACCCACATACCGGGATCGACAAATGAATGGACTGATGTATCTCCAAGCACCCCGCTCCGTGTTAAAAAGGTGGAATATAACACCAAAATAAAACAGAGCATACTGAGCACAATATTTGTTTTGATGTACGTTCCGTTCTTTCGCTGTGCAAGCATTGTATGAATGGAAGCAACGCAAACGAGCCACGGAACCAGTGATGAATTTTCAACAGGATCCCAGCCCCAATATCCTCCCCAGCCGAGCGTTTCATATGCCCAATAGCCGCCGAGAATAATTCCTGTGCCAAGCATCATGGATCCGAACACCGTCCACGGCGTGGCAACTCTCACCCAAGTGACATAATCTTTTTTTAGCATCGACGCCACGGCATAAGCAAACGGAATCGACATGGAGGTAAATCCGATAAACAATATCTGCGGATGGATCACCATCCAATAGTTCTGCAGCAGTGCGTTCAAGCCCTTTCCTTCCATCGGTATCTGCGCCCACAATCCTCTTGCCTGATCTACCCAAATAAAATTAGAAACACCTCCGGGAATTTCTCCGACACGGAGCAATTCACTCGAAAATTGTTCCCAGATCGGCTTAAAGGGATTTTTAACAACCAGCATCAGGAGTAAACAGGTAAAGATTGAACCAAAGACAGCCATAAACTCCGGCTCATATCCCCGCTTTGCAGTATAACGAAGCAGCACCAGTCCGATCAGTCCCGTGTACAGCGCCCACAGCATGAAACTGCCTTCTTGTCCCGCATAAAACGTCGAGATAAGAAGAGAGAGCGGCAGATCGGTTGAACTGTAATTCCACACATAATAATATTGGAATTGGTGCGTCAAAATAAAATAGAGCAGCATCGCCGATGCCGTGACAATACCGGCAACAGCAATTTCATAGAATAATTGCGCTATTCTTCTGATCGCTTCAGAGGGATGTTTATGGACAATGAAGTACAGAATAGTGGACAGAATTGAAGATGCAAATGCAATTTTAATGATCGCAGCACCGAACATGTTTACCTCATAATGTTTTCTTTACAGCTTCGCCGTCGCCATCATATTTTGATGGACACTTGGTGAGAAGTTCATTCGCATGGAAATATCCATCTTTGAATCTTCCTTTGGCAACGACCTCCGTTGCAATTTCGAAGTTGTTCGGTTTGGCACCGTCTAAAACAACTTTTACTTCCTGCTGATTGTCATCAACCATGTAAAAAATAAACTGGGAAGTTTTAGCATCAAATTGAGTCGCTTTTTCTTTTACCCATTTTCCCTTCACCTGAACTTTTTTATTCACCTCCTGGGCTTTCGAAAAGTCCATATACTCAATATTACTTTCCATAAACGTCGCTGCTCCGAACACAAGAGCGCCGACGATGACAATACTTGCAACAACAATTTTTAAATTCATATCTTCTCCTATTTTTTTACCATCTCTTCCAGTTTTTTAATTTTCGCATCCAGTTTGAACATATAGCCGATGAATCCAAACCAGATCGAAAGAATAACGATCATTACAATGTATAATTGATTGTTTTCCAGAAATTCCATGAATTCCTCTCTTATTGATTGTCGTTGATTTGCTGCATCCGCCGCTCAATCCGCATGACGCGGACTTTTACCGTATACATCCAGAAGTATAACACCGTGAATCCGATCAATGCTCCGAAAAATATCATCAGCATGTTTGTCGCCATTTTAAATTCAAGTACCGGTCCCTTTCCCTGTTCGTCGCCGAGCGACCCGGGATGAAGGCCGGACATAATGCGCGGCATCACAAAAATAAAAAACGGAACGGTGACACCCGCTATGATCGAATAGACCGAGGACAACGTCGCCCGCCGTTCTTCCTCGTCGATCGCGGACCGGAGAACGAAATACGCTCCGTAAATTAAGAGCAAAATAAAAATGGATGTTTGCCGTGGATCCCAATTCCAGAATGAACCCCAGCTGAATTTTGCCCAGATCGC
>CAZQSI010000041.1:5999-9669 GCA_964596155.1 uncultured Chitinophagaceae bacterium | reverse complement strand
TAATCTTTCCAGACAAAATCAAAAACGATAAAGGATGTTGCAATCATAACTATGGTGAATGAAATTAAAATCTGAAATTCTTTAATCGCCTCCGAAAAAAACGCTCCCTCCGTTGCGAGTTTTGTCGCATTAATACATGTGAGCAGCAGAGGGAGAAGGATCGGAAACGCCAGAACCGGGAAGAGAGTCCCTTTCGTGTTTGCCTTCGCAATAATCGCAGCCAGGATTGTTGAAGCAGAGGCCAATCCTGCACTGCCCAAAAGGATGGTTATCCAGAATATTGAATAGTTTTCCACGGAAAATTCATTAATGAACAACAAGTACGCAAGCGCAATAATTATTGTGAGAGCAAGAATGAGTAAAAAATTATACAAAAGTTTTCCGATATAGACAGAGCTCGCATCGGCCAGCAATCGCAATGTCAACGATGTTCCCCTCTCCTCTTCGGCAACAAAAGTGCGGGAGAGACCGGACATGGCGCTGAAAAAAATGACAATCCACAATGTACCGGACAATACATCCATTGACGGCGATTCCGAACCGATCGAAAACAGAATAATGGAAAGCGTTGTCACGACGAACATCAGCAATGCATTCAGGGCATAGCGTGTCCGGAATTCGGAGACAAACTCTTTGATGAATATGTGATAGGCCGCTGCAGTCATTAGTGCTTAGTTCATGTTTTGTTGTGCTCCACGGAATAGACCGTATCCGCATATTGCAGATCGTCAGAATCATTCGTGGCAAAAATCAATATTCCCTCTTCCGACTGCTTTTGCATGTATGTTCGAACTGCCTCTATGCCGTTCTTATCAAGATTAGACGACGGCTCATCCAACAGAAGCAGTGCCGGTTCATGAAGCAGCGCAGCACAATATTTCAATCTCTGTTTCATTCCCGACGAATAGAACCGCACTTCTTTTTTTCTATGTTCATAAATGCCGAAGGCATTCAGCAGCACTTCCGACCGTTCATCTGCGCTCTCTCCAAGCCCACGCACTTTTGAAATAAAAATCAGATTTTCTACTGCCGACAACTCCTCATACATATTTAAATACGGCGAGACGAGGCCGATGTAAGGATAAAAATCCGGATACGGAACGTCTTTCCCATCAACTGACAAGTGTATTTTCCCTTTTGTTGGGGAAAGTACCCCGCATAGCATCTTTATCAAAGTTGATTTGCCGGAACCATTTTTTCCTGTTATTGCAAATGAAACAGATTCAGACAATGAAAATGAAACATTGTCGACAATTGTCCTTCGATTATACAATTTAGTAATATTTTCGGACTTAAAAGTCAGTTTTCTCATCTAATTACTGCAAATTTTCCTTTTAGGATGCTTGATCCGTTGGATAGAACAAACATATATATACCGGATCCCACAATGTTTCCACGATTATCCCTCCCTTTCCATTCCGCATATTGTGTGCCAGAATATACAGTATATTCAGCCGGTCCTGAATAGATAACATCCTGATTTGCCGCTGAAATAATGGACAATGTTGTTCCGGAGATACCACCCGTTCCCTTCAGCGAAATCAGGAGAGATGAAGAGGAAGGATTATACGGATTCGGGAAAATATCGATACCGGTTTTCGGTACAACGCCCCCCCGGAAAAGAGCAACATTATTCCAATTTGATGCATCGGCGGCAGAAAATTTCGAAAAAATATTTTCGCTCAACGTTTGATAGCCCGAGAGTTGAACGGGGGAAATGTGCAGACTGTATGGATGTGAAGTGCCGGTTCCGCTAAGTGCATCGGCAACGTTTGTATTGGCAATGATGAAATCAACGGTATCAATACCAGTTTGTTTTGAAAGCACCCTGTGGTAGTGCGTGGTAAATGCCTTCATCGATGCCTGACGATTAACCGAAGTTGTAGTGCTAATGGAGTCGCTGCTGTAATTCCGTATTAACGGCAGCAGAGCTGCATCTTTGAAATACTTTGTTGAATCAGCACGGTAGTTTCCGTAATAACACCAAATGGAGAACTCTGCATACTCCCGCTCCAGCGATGTAGCGGCGGCATTCAGAGCATTTTGAAGAGCCCGCACCGGCCGGTTGAATTTCACTTCTTTCCAGATGGAATTCATAATCTGAACTCCGGATTTTTCCATCAAATATTTTGCAAAAATCCCTCTCTCGTAGCCTGATTTACTCGTCTGAACGAAAAGGGGCCAATGCGCAGTGTTATAAAAATATGTTCTGACATATTGGAGATAATCTTTTATCTCCGGGTACACAGTTGACTCCAATCCTGTCGCACACATTTCATAAAAATAAAAATCATCATACCAAATTCCTGCCGTGCTGACTTCAATCATATGATGAAACTCATGTGCGGCTGTCACCCTGGCAGCATTGAGACCGGTCGTATAATATCCTTTCTCAAAATTATTATCGATCACCACAAAAGAAGGAAATTGCGGATTAGTTTTTCCCGGTGTCAGATTGTTATCCTCGTCCCAATCGGTATAACCGTAGTTTCCCGTTCCCAGATTTTTAACGTACACATCATATTCCCCTCCTCCGCCTGCCGTCCCGTCGTTTGGAGGAGCCGAAAATCCGAACTGTTCGATTTCAATTGCATAGACTTCATCAAAGATTACTGCCAATGATTCTGCGTATGCCCTGCCCGAGTTTGGTATCGGTGTTCCGTCTGCGGTCACCAAGGAGGGAGCATCAGTGCCGCTGACATCAAAATGTATTCTGAAGAGACCTTTCGGGGAGAGTATGCTGGTATCGTTGACCGGCCGCGCGACTGCCTGTTGCGATCTTTCACCAGTCATCGTTTGTTTTAGTCTATCAAAGTTTCTCCACGTTGAACATTTCTCCGGCGCATCCTGAGAAAGTGCGGAGGAAAGCAGAAGAACCATCAACAATGATATCTGTTTACTGAGAACCATAAACGACCGTTACGGAATATCCATCCGGTTGAGTAAAGACAAAATCCGTTATTCCATCTCCGTTAAAATCGCCGCACCGGACGCTCGCATCTCCCGGAATGCGGGCAATAACGTTTTTCTCCAAAAATGTTCCGTTCCCCCGTCCCCGATACAACGTCAATTCGGATGTATCTTTGTCATGGATCAGGATGTCGAGAATACCGTCATTGTTATAATCATACAACTGCACCTGTTCGGGCATTGTGATACGGACAGAGGCGCCGATGTTCACGAATCGGTCGAACAGCGTTCCTTCCGACCCAAGCGCAATACGAAATGTATTCGCCGGCGTAGTAAATACCAGGCAATCTTTCACCTGATCACCGTTGAAATCGTCCAGCAGCACAAATGCCTTTCGGATCGATGAATCGGGCAGCGGAATGGAAAAAACATTTCCTTTGAACTCGTGCGTGGAATCATTTAATGTGATTCCCAGAATATTTTTTTTTGACGAAGCATCCGACGAGACATAGACCAAATCGGTTCTCCCGTCGTTGTTTAAATCATTAATGGTAGCATAGATAATTCGCGATGGAATAACCGGCACCAAGCTTTTGGTTAAAAACCGAGTCCCTTTAACCTGCTGGTAAAAGACAATAGCATTGGTCGCAGACGACATAAAGGCATACAACGAAATACCTTTTTGCATGAAGGAAGCATCGGGCAGTACGTTGACAGGTTTTTCGGGCAATGCAATGGAAAATTGCTCAACATCGCCGGT
>CAZQSI010000041.1:2304-5899 GCA_964596155.1 uncultured Chitinophagaceae bacterium | reverse complement strand
GTCAACGGCAGCGCCTGCGAGAAGGTAAAATTTCCCAGTCCATCCCCTTCCAATATTTGAATGCTGTTGTTTTGAACTGAAAGCACTGCAACATCCACGA
The DNA here is from genome assembly GCA_964596155.1 of uncultured Chitinophagaceae bacterium. Classification (GTDB taxonomy): domain Bacteria; phylum Bacteroidota; class Ignavibacteria; order UBA10030; family UBA8401; genus UBA8401. The sequence continues at coordinate 5,799 of CAZQSI010000041.1, read as the reverse complement.
TGTTGTCCGCATTAAAATCTGAAAACATTGTCCGCACGGTATCGGATCCGAACGAAAGAACGGTTTGCTCCGAAAACTTATATTTTCCAAGACCGAGATACAATGTTGTTTCATTCGTCAACCAATTATGGAGAGCAACATCCGGTATCTTGTCGCCGTTCAGCGCAATCAGCGAGAATTCGCTCACGGGTATGTTCTCGAACAGCATTTTAAATGGACTAAATTTTCCCGATGAAGATCCCTGCAAAACACTGATGCCGGAAGACAATTTCCCGTAGCTGATAACATCGGCAATGTTGTCGCCAGTGATGTCGCCGATGACTGCATGTTCGGGATAAAAATTAACCGGATATTTTGTTGAAACAAATTGAGAATCAGACGTCCGGCTGATCAGCATTTCCACCATGTTCTGTTCGCGATGGACAATCACGATGTCGTCGATGCCGTCGTTATTGATATTCCCGACCGTCACAGAGCTGACGTTGGAAGACCGGCCAATCACAATTTTTTCCAAAAACATTCCCCTGCCGTTGTTTTTCCGGATGACAACCAACGAGGAGTCTGACTGTATACTCAACAAATCGGGGAATACTATTGAACTGTAATGGATCAGGCGCGGATGTTCAAGACGGGAGGAGAGCTCGTGCTGTTCAACAATACTCAGTGATGGAATATCCCTAAGCTGACCGGAGAGTTCTGAGAACAGTACCGCGGTCAGCAACAGCCATGCTGAAATCACTGCTTTGTCCGGGCACGCTTCCCCTTGTCGTCGCATTCACGAGTATGATGTTTAATGAAGTAATTTTTTCCGTCGTTCTAACCGTTGTTCCCGTCGACGAAGAGCATCATCAAACCTTCGCTTTTCTTCCTCCGTTTCGAAGGAAACCTGCGGAACCGCAATCGGTTTCCCGTTTTCGCCTAAGGCAACAAACGTGAGATAGGCGGTGTTGGCATGTTTGATTGTTCCCGTGAGCAGATTTTCCGAGAGAACTTTTACGCCGACTTCCATTGAAGTGCGAAACACTCTGTTGACCGATGCGAGCAGGGTAACTACTTCTCCGATCTTGATCGGATGCAAAAAATTTAGATCATCCACGGAAGCAGTGACACAAATATTTTTTGAATGCCGTGCGGCCGCAATCGCGGCAACCAAATCGATCCAGTGCATCAATTGGCCGCCGAGCAGATTGCCAAGCTGATTGGTGTCATTCGGGAGCACAAGCTGCGTCATGCTCGCCTGATGCGAAAGTATCGGCAATTCGGATTTCATTCTGACGCACTCGCTGCTTTTAATTTTTGTTCCTGTTCAAACTCCAGACGCTCTTCCGCAATTTCCTTCTGCAGCTCTGTAATTTCATTTTTAAGATCGGTCGCAGGATATTTTTCGATCAGTTCATTCAGCGTTTGAGCTGCAGAGGAAAAATCTTTCCGGCTTTTCTGACTTTTCGCCTTCCAGAGCATTCCATCGTCCACAAACGGCGAGTCATGATAATCCTGTATCAGCTTATCGAAATAGGCAATTGCCGCTCTGTAATATTCAAGGCGGTAGTAGAGTTTTCCTCCCTCAAACATTTTTTGGGCAAGTTTCAGCGTCATTTCTTCTATTTTTGTCTCGGCTTCCGAAACGAGGGTGTCGGTCGGTGAGAATTCGATATAGGTCTGGAAATTATCTAAAGCATACCTGGTGTATTTTTGATCGAGCTGCGGTTTCGGCGACAATAAGTAATATGATTGTCCGCGTTTATATCTGGCGAGATTAACATATGGACTGCCCGGCATTAACCGGACCAGATTATCGTATTCTGCGGCCGCAAGAATATATTCTTTTCTGATAAACCGGCATTCGGCTAAATAAAACTGCGCATCATCGCCGTACTCGCTCCCCTGGAATTGCACGGTGATGATTTTAAACTCTTCGATTGCCTTCAGGTAATCTTCGTCGTCAAAAAGTGCTTTAGCTTTGGCAAAACGCTCTTCCACGGGAAGCGAAATGACTTCTTCGGAAGACGAACAGGCATGAAAGAACAAAGAGACGGTCAATGATACTGCGATGATAAAAATTTTCTTCACATTAATTCCAATAAGGTAATAAATCGAAATTCGATAATGATTGTGTCCGGTCAAACAATTTTTGCAACTCAAGAGAATCCGTCAACCTGCGGGTCTGCTGCGACACGCGAAGCGGAATAATACGGGACAATTGAATCCTGACGATTCCCTCTTTTTTTTCTATCAAAAATTTTATTCCGTAGCTTCGTTGTGTCCAATAATGCTGCGGCTGAAAAAAAACAAAATTACCGAGAGAGTGAACGACAAACTTTCCATTCCGTTCCAGCACTCCAAACGTAACATGCGGATGATGCCCGAGAAACAAATCCGCTCCCGCTTCCATCGACCACGCAGCAATATCCTTCACCGCTTTTGTCGGAGCATCCACATATTCCACCCCGCCGTGATAACTGAGAATGATTACATCCACCGAATCCCTGATGGATTCCATTTCACTACGGAGCCGCGCCGTATCTGCCGTCGCAACATGATTTCGCCAATGTTTGAACGTCATATTAACGAAAGATGTTACTGCAAAGATAGCAAATTTTATCTTGTTTTTCTCGATAATCAGCGGCTTAAAGAGATTTTCCGTTTCTTTAGACGTTCCGACAAATCGAATGTTCGCTTCGGTAAGGCGGTCGATCGTCTCCTTCAGCGCTTTAATTCCATAATCCATCGCATGATTATTTGCCGTGGAGACAATATCGATGCCGGAATGAAGAAGCGTCGGTATTGCTTCCGGCGGAGCGGTGAAAATCAGATTAAATTGAGGATGTCCGGTTTCGCCGTTTTGATCGGAAATCGTGCATTCCAGATTTGCAAACACAAGATCCGCCGAGTCAGCGTTGATGGAATAATGTTGAAACGGGAAATGTACGTCCCCTTTTAATATTCTCTGCCCGACCGATCTGCCTAAGTTGACATCTCCGAATGCCAAAAATGTAACCGAAGAACTGTCGGAGACTTTCTCCGCGACCTCCCCTTCAGAATATTCGATATCACGATCGACTGTTCGGCTCATGTGCAACAGAACAATTTCGGCGCACATCAACAGAGTGACTGCGATGATGAATGCAGCAGGTTTTCGTACTGATCGGTTGCGGGATGTCGGAGAATTTATCAACTTCGGATCGTAAAGAGAAGATAGACAGCGATACCGGCTGCCACTGTGACAATCGCCGGCTCCATGATTCTGTCAAAGAACGAGCGGTCCGGTATCCTCAACGCGGTCAGCGGCGGAGCGTCTTCGGCAACTTGAGAAATATCCGAGAAGAGCACGGTATCAACGTTGGATCGGGTGGTTTCGCTTGACCAGAGAATTTTTCCATCGTCGTTTGATATGAGGGTTCCGAGGATCGTTAACCGAATTGTCCGCTCCGTCAGTGCCGGACCAAAAAAAGATTCGGAAAACGTATTGCTGTAAAATACGGACGACTCCCGAAC
>CAZQSI010000041.1:0-2204 GCA_964596155.1 uncultured Chitinophagaceae bacterium | reverse complement strand
TTCAGAGTCTTTGCAACTTTATCAATTGCAGCAATATAAGCTCCGATGCGAAGCGATACTTTGTGTTTTGCTGCAGTATCGTACACATTATCAAATGAAGCTTTCATCATCCGTTCCAGACGCCGATTCACTCTGTCGAGCGACCAGAAATATCCAACGCGGTTCTGCACCCATTCAAAGTACGAAACCGTCACGCCTCCGGCGTTTGCCAAAATATCCGGAATGACAATGACTCCCATATCGTTGAGAATCGGATCGGCCTTCGCAGTGGTGGGACCGTTCGCTCCTTCGGAGATAATCTTCGCTTTAATTTTGGGAGCATTTTTTTGCGTGATCTGATCTTCCTTTGCTGCAGGAATAAGCACATCGCAATCCAACTCCAAAAGTTCTGCTTGTGATACTTTGTCTGCGCTGTCAAATCCGGCAAGGGATTTATTTTTTGCAACATGTTCGATTGCTTTTTCAATATCTATGCCGCGCTTGTTATAATATCCGCCGGAAACATCGGAGATGCCGACAATTTTGCATCCCTGCATCTTCATCAATTGTGCGGAGATGGATCCCACATTCCCGAATCCCTGAACGACCACAGCCGTTTCCTTCGGCTTCAATCCCAGTTTCTCCATCGCACCCAGCGTTACAATCATCACTCCTCTTCCGGTTGCTTCCCGTCGTCCGACTGAACCGCCGATCAACAGAGGTTTTCCGGTTACCACGCCGCTGACGGTTTTTTGCATATGCATGGAATACGTATCCATCATCCACGCCATGGTTTGTTCATTCGTTCCCATGTCCGGCGCCGGAATATCTTTATCATCGCCGAACACTTCCATCATATTCGCCGTGAAACGGCGTGTGATTTTTTCCAGTTCAATCATTGTCAGTTTGGTCGGATCGCAGCGCACGCCTCCTTTTGCACCGCCGAACGGCACATTAAGCAACGCACATTTCCAGGTCATCCACGCCGCAAGCGCTTTTACTTCATCGATGCTGACATCGGGTGCATAACGCACTCCTCCTTTCGAAGGTCCCAGAATGTCATTATGAACCACTCTGTATCCTTCGAATATTTCCACCTGACCGCTGTCCATCTGAATGGGAATGGAAACAATAACCTGTTTTACCGGAGTTTTTAAATAATCATAAACACCATCCTCAAGATCCAAAATATCGGCCGCTTTATCAAAACGCTGCATCATTGATTCAAACGGTTTATCCTGATCGAGCGGAGGTCCTAGTTCCTTATATTCTGCAGACATACCATGCCTCGTATTATTAATTGTGATGAAAAATACTATTTGTTGTTATCTTCTGTTGCTTTTTTCAATTGTTGAATGGTGAAGTTCGGATCGTCATCAATAAAGTGACGCGAGAATCGGCGCGCCCTCCGTATTTCATTGCTGTCAATTTCAGCCACAATCAGATCCTCCTCAAAATTTTTTCCCGCAGCGATGGTCGTTCCATTCGGCGCGACAATCTGTGAGCCGCCCCAGAAGTTCACGCCGTCTTCAAATCCAACCCGGTTGGCGAAGACGACATAGGTCGAAAGGAGACGTGCATAGGCTCTATGCTGTTCATGATTCACTGACGCTACGGTCAGCGCATCCGAGGATCCGGAGAGCCGGGTGGGACTTGCCGTGAGACTGATGATCACTTCCGCCCCGCCGTGTGCAAGAATGTACGGAAGGGAAATATGCCACATGTCTTCACAGATGAGTATTCCCAGTTTTCCGAGTTTCGATGTGAATGTTGTTACTTCCGTCCCTCTGCTGAAATATCGGCCTTCTTCAAACATTCCGTAGGTGGGAAGATAATTTTTCCGATGTGCCGTATAAACTTTGCCGTTTTCAAACAGAAATGCAGAGTTATAGATTCCGTAGTGCCCGGATTCTTCCACTCCGCCGGCGATGATCGTGATTTTTTTTGAGAGGGATAACAATTCCTTAAAATATTTATTCGGGACTGCTCGCAGGGCCAGATCCCAGTTTAAATCCTTTATCGAATATCCCGTCAGGCTCAGTTCGGGAAAAACAACAATGTGTGCCTTACGGGCGATTGCTTTTTTGACGTATGCAACATGCCTGGCGACATTCTCGGTAAGATTGCCGACTGCGGAATCAATTTGCGCTATTGCCAAGGTATATTTCATGCTACGTAACGATGACGTCGTTGGACAATTCGTTGCTATCTCCTTTTTTCATCGG
>CAZQSI010000040.1:22835-26649 GCA_964596155.1 uncultured Chitinophagaceae bacterium | reverse complement strand
GATTGAACCGGTGACCTCGTCCTTACCAAGGACGTGCTCTACCAACTGAGCTACGCAAGCAGACTTTGCGTTATGTGGGTAGGGAAGGATTCGAACCTCCGAAGCCCGAGGGCGACAGATTTACAGTCTGTTGCGTTTAACCACTTCGCTACCTACCCTTACCATTTCGTTGAGCTGGCAATCAGACTTGAACTGATGACCTGCTGATTACAAATCAGCTGCTCTACCAACTGAGCTATGCCAGCAACACATACTCACATCACAGACCGCATGCTCCTGAAAAAAATCCAATAATACAGAGATTTCCCAACAAGGCATTGTGGCGGAGTTAACAAATATATACTTTTTTGCTACAAAGTCAACTGATTCCGGGTTAATATTTGCTAACCGTCCGCCGGTAATCCGGGTACAGCAGACGTATTTTGTTCAGGTAACGTTCGGAATTCTCGCTTTTCCCAAAATAGTCCTCATATTCAGCCCTTTTCTTATATCCGGATGCGATTATTCCTTTGAGGGCATTGGAGTATTTATCGGTTCCTTTTATTTCCCTCATTTGAATCAGATCTCCGTCAAACGGCCGGTATGCCGTATCGGAGGTCAAACGCATTAAAAATCCTTCGGGGATGCGTAAAGTCCCTGCCGTGTACTGCGGTTCGATCTCATTCGTCACGAATATCGGACGGTCTGGATTATTCCGGTAGAAGCTTTTCAGTAGTTCGGTGTACCTTCCTTCAATGGAAGCGTAATCATACGGTAGATCGTTCTCAAACTTATACAACTCTTTTTGGAACAGGGAAATTTCGGTGGCGGATTGCTTCATCAGTTCCGGATACATCTGTGCAAGCTGCGGAAAGTACCACGACCGCCGGAACAATTCTTTGTCCAGCACAACAACATCCGGACGGATCTTTTTGGTATGCTGATAATAATATGACGCCGAAATAAAATAATCCCACTGCTGTGACAGAATAACGGCGTTGGGCGGAGCGTGTGTTAGGATATTCATCGTGTAATCTTCAACAAGAAAGTTTTCGCTATGATCGTTTATGCGTCGATTGGAACTCCATTGCATCAATAGCGAACCTCCGAAAACGATGATGAGCAATATCCGTACTGCCGGTGTTTTGAATCTTCGAACAACGGCATCGATGCCGACAGCTGCCGCGATGCCGACAGCAAGATATGCCAGCAGAAAATAAGCATCGATATCATGAATATCATAATTTATGGAGTAGGCAATGCATCCGGCGAAGAGCAGCAACACCCACATGAACAATCTTCGATTGGCGATCCAAAGCCCAATGGCTCCGATGATCGCACAGAACAGAATCACTGCATGAAATTCGGTCAGCAGATTGTCGAAAAAATAATTCAATTGCTTGCGCGCAACCTCTCCCGACGAAAACATCCAGATTCTAAATTGCTTACCCGTTACATGACGCCAGAATGATTCCAATGTTTGCGGATTTCCCCAGTTCAGCAACGGATGCTGCGAAGCGCGGATTGGCAGCACCAGATAGAGCGAACAACCGGCAGCAAACGGGATGGAAAGTTTAGCGATGAAATTAAACGTCTGCTTTCGCAATCCATATTCGGAGAAAAACCAAAACAACAGCGCAGGGGCAAGCAATACCATCGTAAGATGGTTTGTAAATGCAAGGCCGAGAAGAAACGCAAACAGAATCCATCGTTTGCCGCTGCCGGTACGAACGGCGTTCACGAACAGCAGAAGCGTCAACGGCAGAAACAGCATATGAAGCGAATAGACTTCAAACGAAATACTTTGCGACCAGACTGTTTTCGACGTGCCGAGCGCCACTGCTGCAAAGAGCGAAACAATCATCGTTTGCCGGCTGTCTGTTCTTCCCAAAAGAGTGAAAAACTCCACACACAATAAAAAAAAGACCATGACCCCTGCGGAAGTGAACAGCGCGGAAAGGATGTTCAATCTGACAATTATTTCGCTGCTCACAGGCATATGAGCGAAAAGATTTCCCAGAAGTGTAAACAAAGGATATCCGGTAGGGTGTGCGATACCGAGCGTCGTCGCGGCGGCGGCTAGTTCTCCGCTGTCAATGAATCCGACTGATCGGGACATTGTATCATGATAAATAAGAAAGGCGGCGAGCCAGAGGCAAACCGCGGAAAGAAGAATGATTCGTTGTCGAAATTGATCGATGAAAGCCATAAAAAAATGCCATAGAGAACACCGGTAAAAATACTAAATATTCGGTGAATTCTATGGCAAAAATTGAACCCGAAAAAAAACCTCTTCCAGAGCGCTCTTTATCGGAAACTACATTGCGAAATAATAAGACATTTTAATCAGAAAGATGTTATCGGCTTTTGCTTTGATCAATCGGTCGACCGATCTGTTGAAGCGGATTTCACCGACATCTTCAAAATCGCTTCGGTTCTGCGTCCAGACCAGATACAGTGCGGAACCTGGCAAATATTCCCACCGCAGAACTGCATTACCTCTCAGCGATTTAAAATTAAAACTCGGATCACTGAATGTGTAGCTGCCTCCCGGACCCGTACCATCGGGATCGACGGTAATGTTATTTCCCGTTTTTGTGATCACCGAACCTTTCGTCCCATAGATCATATAATCGTTGGACCGGGGCCGTTCCAATTCCTTAAAGTTGGTGTAGCTTCCGGATGAAATAAGCGGCTGCATATACAACTGTAGACTCAATGCGGGTGAGAATGTCCAGTTCAATCGAATGTTGGCGGAGATTTGTTTGTTCAACAACTCACCGAATAAATATCGTCTCCCGAATGTTGCGGTGGCCGTCGGATCGGAATACGAGCCGCCGCCGTATGCGAGATTATCCTCATCAACGGAATACCTCGGGCCGACCGAGAATGTCACATTCTGAGCAGGTCTGTACTGAACCCACATACCGACACTTTTATAATCCGAATTGTCCGAAAAGTATGTGTTGCCGTACACTTCTGCGACAATTTTTTTGCTGTAATCGGAACTTGCGCCGAGATTAATTTCGTAACCCGGCGTGTTAATCGTCAACGGACCTCCGCGCGTCCGTCTGTTGTTTATCGTTTCCGTCGGATTCATGGCGAGATTCCAGTTGACACTGTAGAAATTTAAAAACTCGACATAACCAAAATGAACGAGAACGCGGTGAATCACATTTTGTTCGAAATCAAAACTTTGTCCGAATCCCCCGCCAAGTTCTTTTCTGCGGAACATTCCATCGGGTTCCGTCCATTGGTATCCACCCCCGATATGCATATTAATAACATCGGAGCGGGATTGAAAGCCCATATCGTTCACTTCGTACCGGGGATCAATAAAACCGATGGACGAGTTAAAGAAAAAATTTCCTTTTTGCTTGATAAGATACATACGTCCCGCAAACCCCGTCATCGATGTTGCGCTGCTGTCGATACCGAGATGCGTTGCATCGGGTCGCTGAAAATAATGCTGGGAGTTTGATTGAATGGCAATCAACCGATTTGTGCTGCCTTCGACCCGCGAGACGTTTCCGTATCCAGTCACTACCCAGGATTTACTGCTGTCAAGAAATGTCCATCCATCCACTCCTGCAAACGCGGCATTGGCGTTAAGTCCATTCATTAATGCATTATCCGAAAACTGACGCTGAGTGTAGGTGCTCATGAATCCGACGCCCTGTTTTCCCTGATCGAAATCACGCTGCACCCGTCCGACGCCGTAATACGTTAATGGTTCCACTTCGGCTTCGGATCGATGGGAGCCGCTCGTATAATCAGCAAATTCACGAGCTGTTACCGCATGAATTGTTCCGACGTTCCAACCATCGCCGATTTT
>CAZQSI010000040.1:2809-22735 GCA_964596155.1 uncultured Chitinophagaceae bacterium | reverse complement strand
AGTGTGACGTTGCTGCTCAATCCGTACTTAATATCGGCACCGAATTCCGGAGTGTATCGCGAACCGTTGTTAAACGGATTTCCGGGCGCCGGATGTGTAAACTCCCCTTTTGTCGTGAAGAACGGAAGCACTTCGAGCGCATTCGCAGGTTTTATTCCTTCAATTCCCGTCAGTTCTTTGAACCGCGAAACAAAACCGCTTTCCGATCTCGGTGTGTACACCAAATAATCTGTCTCGTTTTTTCTGCCGATATCTCTCCGGAAGTTGATTCCCCACACCTGAATATCTTTTTCCTGAAAGCGAAGCTGTGAAAACGGAATTCTCATTTCAACCGTCCAGCCCTGCTCGTCGATCTGCGCCTTCCCTTCCCAAACTCCGTCCCAATCAGAATTGTCCCAATCATCATTATATAGAACACCGTCCGCCAACGTCCCCGAAGGTCCGACAACAAAATAATTACCAGAACGTTTATCTCTGTACGGATCGAGAAACACCCCGAACCAGTCAGCTGTGTTCAGATTATCCCTTCGATCGAGAAGAGCCATAATGGAATCGGGTGAAGAGTCGTACAAACGTGCAGCTATATATATTGCATCGTCATCATATGCGACCCAGATTTCGGATTTCTCGGAGGGCGGTTCTCCCTGATTAGGTTCCCGCTGATGCAAATCAACGATGGGAGGAGTTGTATACCAGATAGATTCTGAAAGAGTACCATCAACAATAATCGGCTGAAAAAGTTTTACTGCATTCACTTGTCCGGCATCAGAAGGGGAAGCGGACAACAGCACAAAGCAGAACAGTATGACAAATTTTTGCATTTATTACCTATTATTTATGGGAAAAGCGGCAATAGTCTCTTACTACGCCGCTTTTCGGAATTTGTTGCATTACTGAGAAAATGTCTATTTTTTCTTGATATCAATAAACCCATTTACTGTTTCGATGGTAATCCTTTCACCGCCGCCATTAACAACATAGCGACCGCGAATTTCTTCCCTGTCTTCATTTCGTTCATACGTCTCGGCCTTGAAATCCGAACGGATGTCATATTTCTTTTTGCCGGAAAACAATCCCCAGGTTTCATGAAGGCGGATTGTTGCCTCAATCGTTGCTTTGGACTGCTCGGGAATCGTCAACCTCACGTCACCTCCGGCGGTTTTCAACCGGCTCTCACCCTTTCCGCCCGGTTGTAATTCCGCAGTGATATTTCCACCCGCAGTACTCGCTTCGATTGATCCGGTGACATTTTTCATTTCAATATCACCGCCGGCAGTTTTTGCCTCGACGGTGCCGGACGCACCGCGTAATTCCAGGTCTCCCCCGGCAGTTCGCAGATATGCACTGCCGCTTACTTTGCCGACACGGATGTCTCCGCCCGCCGTCGATAATGTTGCATCACCGCCGATATCTCCCGCCTCGATATCTCCGCCGGATGTTCGTGCATCGAGTTTTTTCCCGACGTTGGCGACGCGGATATCTCCTCCGGAAGTACTCACCGAAGCTTCACCCGAAACCGTGGCAAGCGTTATATTGCCTCCCGATGTTCTCAGTTCCGCCTTTCCTTCGATATCACCTGTCCGGACATCGCCGCCGGATGTGGACATTCGAACCATTCCTTTCACTTTTTCGATGCTGATATTTCCGCCCGAGGTTGATCCGACGGCATCCCCAACAAGATTTCCCTGCATCTCAATATTCCCGCCGGATGTCCGCAACTCAACGTTGGTTTGTGTCGGCACTGAAATCAGGAACCGGCCGCTGCTGTGCCGTCCCCACTTTGGTTTGTACGACACGCGGACTTCGTTTCCGCTCTGAGTCATTTTCACATATTCCAAATCCTCGTCGTCGATGCCTTCGATCAGAACGTTGATCTCATTTTTTTCTGTTGATGAAATTGTGATATCGCAACCGCTGACTGAGACATCAAGGGCGCTGTTCTTGCCGACCTGAAACGATTTTTCCCTTTTTGTATCCGGGTTTGCGAACAGCAGCAACGACGACACGAGAACAAGCGCCGTACAGAGTGTTAATTTATGCAATGTGTTCATTGATAGATCTCCTTTACTAAATGAGCAGCACGGTTTCGTATGTATGAATTTTGTTCACCGGTGATTTGTTGTTTCAACGCTTCAATGGTTGCCGCGTCGAATATTCTTCCGTTCATTTTTGCGATCTCAAGAGCATTAATTGCGGCCACACGCATTCCGGAATTTCCGTCTTGCGCAATCACGAAGAGAAGCGCATCTTTAATGTCATTGTCGAACTCGAATTGCTGGAGCACTTTCAACGCTTCCCGCCGAACACCGGGATTGATGTCTGACTTCATCGACGTGATGAGCGCAGACTTTATCGAAGGATCAACCATAGCGGCTTGATTTGTCTGATTCCGTATTGCATTGACGGACGACAACCGTACTCCCGCATTGGATGCATTCAACAATGCGTGCGTCAATAGCTTTTGAATTTCCGGATTATCAATCTTTCCTTTCACATGCATCGGAGCGACTGCGTCAAATTCAAACTCCACTTCCCCGTCTGAAGCATCGCTGTCGATGAACCGAATATTGGCGATGAGCGGCTTTGATGGGACGGATTGGCCGCCGAGCATCGCCGCCTCTTCTTTCAATACATGTTCCGGAGTGGCCGATGAGATGAGAAAGCCGATGAGCATGCCGATCGCTAAAAGAGCGAGACCGGCAACAGCACCGGCCGGCTGAAACAACGGCGCAAACCATGAACGAATGTTTTTTGCGAACAGGGTGTGTTGCGGTTCGGAGCGGAGCGTTTCGCGGAGCGATCGTCTCGCATCGATCAAGTCGCGGTCCGGAAGAGGGGCCGGAGGATTTGCCGAGATTACTTTTTTAAGCCGTTTCAGTTCTGCAAACTGCTTTTTCGCGGCAGGATTGTTTTTGATATGGTGATCCAGTTTTTTCTTCTCTTTCGGATCAATATCTCCAATTCCGAAAACAACTTGATGCATTAATTCCGCATACTCATCTTTTTTCATTGTTTATGTCCCCATCTGTCGTAACAGCAATCGCATTTTTTGAGTTGCTTCAAAGAGATACTTTTTAACGGTTCCTTCCGCACAATCCATTCTTTCGGCAATTTCTTTCATTTTAAGATCGTGATAAAAGCGGAGTGTAAACACCATTCTCTGTTTTGGAGAGAGTTGATGTAATGCCGTTTTGACAGTTTCGGCGAAATCGGATTCGTGCGTTGACGTGTCCGTTGCAGTGCCTCCGATCAAATCGGCATCGGAGACTTCCTGATCTTCCAACGAAACCATCCTTTTACTTTTTTTCTTCGCACTGAAGGTTAAGCAAACGTTGGTCGTAATTCTGAACAACCAGGTGGAAAATTCGCTCCGATGCTGAAACGACGAAAGTCCCTTAAACACGCGAATGAACGTCTCCTGATAGATGTCCTTCGCGTCTTCGGCGCTGCCCGTGAATCTGGACGCAATGTTGAGCACATCTCTGTCATATCGGACAACGATCTGTTCAAAAGCGTCGTAATCACCGGCGATGGATCGCTCAATTAATTCTGAGTCCGTTTGAGTCATTTTGGCGTATGTTTATTAGACTTCGGGAGCAGGAAAATGGTTGTGGTGCAGTGAAAAATTGTTTTTCCTCTCCTCGTACTCTATATTATATGAAATTTCCTGCTAGGACATTCCATGAAATTGATTTTCCACTCTCTGCTGTTCCTCTCCCTCACTGCGAATACGTTTGCACAAAAAGCTGAATATCACTTTTCTCTCGGCATGTATGGGCGGACTCCGGTGATGAATGTCATGTCGACGGAAACGTTTGCCTGCTCCAACAACGGCATTTATATACGGCAAGGTTGGTCGAGAGATACACTGTTTGTGCGAATCATCGGAATCGACAGCAGGGTGGAATGCAACAATGTTGTGGGAAAAGCGCGGGAAACTGTTGGAGTTAACGGCATCCGCTCCAATCATTTTGTTTTGAGATTTTTATGGGAAGGCAAAGCAAACTATTTCAGGGTGGAATTTGACGGGGAATCATTTACCGTCAAACCGGAGCAGAGTGATTTCATCACGTTCCTGACGAACTAGCATGTCCGCAGAACAGACTGCCATTTCGATTTTGCAGCATCAACGCATTGATACTGAATCACGACAATATCATCACCCAACAAACATTTCTACGATCAATTCTATTACGACTCTGGAGCAACCAGTATGAATACGGAAACATTACTAGTCACGAAACAGGACGGATATGCCCTCATTCAAATAAACAGACCCAAAGCATTAAATGCACTCAACTCGCAGGTGTTGAAGGAGTTGTATGAAACGCTGGGAGCACTTGACCGCGACAACGAAACAGCATGTTCCATCATTACCGGAAATGAAAAAGCATTTGCCGCCGGAGCTGACATAAAGGAAATGATGGAGAAGGATGCCGCGCGCATGTTCAACGACGATCAATTTGCGCCGTTTCGCAAACTCAGGACAATAAAAAAACCGATGATTGCAGCGGTCAGCGGTTTTGCTCTCGGAGGAGGATGCGAACTGGTGATGACGTGCGATATTATTATTGCCAGCGAATCGGCGGTGTTCGGACAACCTGAAATTAATCTTGGCGTGATTCCTGGAATGGGTGGATCGCAACGGTTGACGCGCGCCGTTGGAAAGTATAAAGCAATGGAATTACTGCTGACGGGAGATACGTTTACATCCGAATCAGCGTTGAAATGGGGATTGGTCAACAAAGTTGTCCCCAATGAATTCCTTCTCGAAGAGGCGAAGGCGATGGCAAAAAAAATTGCAGGGAAACCTCTTACGGCTCTGCTCGCGTCCAAAGAAATGGTGAACATCGTCGATGACATGACGCTTGATGAAGGCATCAATGCGGAGCGTCGCCGTTTTGCCGACCTCTATGATACGGCGGATCAAAAAGAAGGAATGAAAGCATTTGTTGAAAAACGAAAGCCGGTCTGGCAGAACAAATAATTCAACGTCTGCATTGATCGTATATCTAAAAATTTGCCGAACGGCATGATCACGGCGGCTGAATGGTTTTAATTAACAAACTTTAATAGGAATTCTCATATATTTTAAGTATCTTTATCAGTTGCAAATATGCAACACCGCATCTTGAACAAAGCACATGATCCGCACACATTAGGTAACTCGCGGAAAACGTCGGAAGCGGTATCAATGACACGCTTCTATTGACGGCATTTTCGAACGGGTTTTCCTCTCGCAATTCCTTCGCACAGCAGCGAGTCACTTTTTAACAACTCGTTTCATTGTGACCCTACGAAAAGGGTAACCATTTATTTCGCTTACGCATTTCTATGTCAGCGGACCGCGAAATCCCGCAATGATACACCTTTTAGAAGGAACAACAATGGCTTTTAAAGCACTTGGTCTCAGCGACCGGCTTGTGCAGGGAATTCTGGCAACAGGATACACCGCACCCACAGAAATTCAATCCCGCGCTATACCTCTGGCAGTCGCCGGCAAGGATATTATCGGCAGTGCACAGACAGGCACGGGAAAAACGGCAGCGTTTACACTTCCGATTCTGCACCGATTATCGGAGCAGACAGAAAAAACACATCATATTAAAGCGCTCATTCTTACGCCGACCAGAGAATTGGCCCAGCAGATTGAGGATGCCGTGAAACAATACGGACGATTCCTCCCTGTCCGCGCCCTCTCAATTTACGGCGGCACCAACATGCATAACCAATTGAAGCAGCTCTCCCGCGGCGTCGATATTCTCATTGCAACTCCGGGACGGCTCATCGATCATTTGGAACGGAAGAGCGTCAATCTCTCACGCGTAGAAGTACTTGTGCTGGATGAAGCGGACAGAATGTTCGATATGGGATTCATTGATGACATGCGTCTGATCATCAAACAGACTCCTGAAACACGACAGACTCTCCTCTTCTCGGCGACGATGTCCAAAGAAGTGAAAACACTCGTCAAAAATATTCAGAAAAATCCGGAGCTGATCGAAGTCGGTCATCACCGGACGCCGGCGACCACCGTCACGCAGCATTTTTATTCCGTGAACGACGACAAAAAATTAAGTCTGCTTCTTCATATCCTGCAGTCAAAAGATCTGGACAGCGTTCTTGTCTTTTCAAAGACAAAAGTCGGCGCCGAAAAAGTATCGAACAATCTGCACAAGAACGGCATCAAATCGGTGTCGATCCACTCCGACCGAACCCAGGCACAGCGCCAGCGCGCGCTTGCGGGATTCAAACAAGGACAGTACCGGGTGATGGTGGCAACGGACGTTGCGGCGCGAGGTATTGACGTGGACGGAATATCGCATGTGATTAATTATGACATTCCCGGATTTGCGGAGGATTACATCCACCGCATCGGAAGAACCGGCCGCGCACAATCGACGGGCGACGCTCTCACGTTTGTCACCCGCAGCGAGGCACGGCACGTAAAAAAGATCGAACAGTTTATCGGAAAAAAATTCGAAATAAAGAAATATCCAGATTTTGATTATCACAAGGTCGAAGAAAAACCGGCGAGGCATGCTCATGCATCCGAACCGGCTCTGACGACAGACGCAGAACCGAATTTCAACCGCGAACCGCGCGAAGAAAGTCCCAACCGTTTCAAGCGAAACGACCGACGGTCGAATCAACGACCCGGCACCGGAGCACGAACGGAGCGGAGCAACGGATTTAACCGCAGCGACCGCCGCGGCGGCGATCAGCGAAACCGCGTTTACGGAAAGCCCGACTCCTCCGGCGGAGGAAAACGGAAACCGTTCGGCAATACCGGCGGGGACCGTTCCTTCAGCAAACCGGGAGCCTTCAGCCGATCGCGTTCCACCGGAAACCGCGAATCATTCAACGGCGGCGGACGCGACAACGGATTCACGAAACGTCCTCCGTTCAACGGAGACCGGAGGGAAAGCAATTTCGGACGGAGAGATATCTTCGGACCGAAGAAACGCGACACGTTCGGACCGAAAAAACGCGTGCAGCAATTCAACAGCCAGGATTCGTTCAGTGAAGCGGGAGGATTCGACGCACCAAAGCGCGTCGGCGGACCCGACTGGCGGACGTTGATTCCCGAAGAGCGCGAGTTCAAACCGCGCGAGCACAAAGTGGTAAAAAAAATGGTAAGCAGAAAGAAAAAGGATTCGTAACCCTCATTGTTTTTGCTGGTGAGTCACGCGCGGCATTAGCAGCGCGTGACTTAACGAATATAAAGAAGCAGCCCTCACCGGTTGCTTCTTTTGTTTTAAAGAGAGATTTTTAGTGGAGCAACTATCCCAACGGAACCATCGACCACCTTCAACCTACAGGATTGTATGGAATATTCAACGATCATTTATGCGGTATCCAACAACATTTTAACCGTCACGCTCAACCGGCCGGAAGTCTTTAATTCGGCGAACGAAGTGATGAAAAAGGAAATGCTCGACGCATTCAAGCGTGCAGAAAAAGATGACGAAGTACGGTGCATTGTCCTGCGCGGAGCGGGCGACAAGGCGTTTTGCGCGGGACAGGATCTGAAGGAATATCAGGAATCGAACAGCTCAATGAAAGAGATGCTTGAGAAGGGATATAATCCCATCATCCGGCAGATGAGGACGATCGAGAAACCGGTCATCGCAATGATCAACGGCGTTGCCGCCGGTGCAGGATTCAGTTTCGCCCTTGCATGCGATATGCGCATCATGTCGGACAAAGCAAAACTGATTCAGGCGTTTGTGCGCATCGGATTGGTTGCAGACTCCGGGAGCCATTGGTTTCTTCCCCGTCTTGTCGGCACCGCCAAAGCATTTGAATATGCAGCGACTGGAAAAGATATCTCCGCCGAAGAAGCACGCGAGGTGGGACTCGTAAATCAGGTCGCACCGCATGAAGAGCTCGAACGGATTACATACGAGCAGGCGGCATTGTTCGCACGGGGAGCAACCAAAGCAATCGGCATCATTAAACGGACATTGAATAAATCAATGACGATGACGTTCGACGAACTTCTCTCGTATGAAGCAATGATGCAGGAAGTTGCGGCACAATCGTCGGATCACAAAGAAGGGGTTGCTGCATTTCTCGGTAAACGTCCACCGAAATTCGAAGGGCGGTAGCAACCGATGATTCCATGAATGATGACTTCGATTTTCTTTCGCTGATTCCTCTTTCTCAAAGCGACATGCTGCTGAAGGAGCACGGATTCGATTTGGTGAAAGAATATTTCCTTATTGCGGGCAACATTCCGCTTCAATCCGGACCGGTGATTGAATTGGCAACCGGAACGGGACGTATGTGCGCCGTTCTTTCATCCGCCCATCCCGTCATTATTACCGGCGATATTTCACTGACTGATCAGCAGCGTGCCGTTCAACGGATTCCGAACAAGCATCGTGAGCGTGTCTATTTTTTCCAAATGGATATGCAGCAGCTGCCGTTCCGTAGCAACTCTGTTGATCGTCTGATCTGCATGAATACGCTGCACGAAGTTTCCCGTCCGATCGAATGCCTCAGAGAAATGATCCGCGTCATGAAACCGGAGGGTTTACTCATTGCGGGAGATTTCAATGATACCGGATTCTCGGTGATGGGAGAAATTCACGAGATGGTGTATCATTCCAAACATCCTGAAGGTTCAATGACCCATGGGGAGATTTCCGGCATTCTTGCCTCTTCCTTCCGGTCGGTCCGCCAATTTCATACTCCGTTGAATAATACCTATATGGCTTCAGAAAAATTCATTCATCAAAATTAAAAATTTCCTGCCTCAATTTTCGATTATGACAATGAGAGGAGATCATTTCCTCCAAATCAGGCCGTGTTCGCTGGTACACAATTTGCAGATCAAATACTTCACGGTGCCGGTAATGGTTTTCAGACTTACCCCTCCGATTCACACTTAATTCAGAAAGGATTCACCATGCGTATTGGAATACTCACAGGCGGCGGCGATGTACCCGGATTAAATCCCTGCATCAAAGAAGTTGTCGATCATGCGGAAAACGCAGGAGCAGAAGTGTATGGGATCCGGAGAGGCTGGGGCGGCTTGCTCAATTTTAATATTAATGATACTGACGATCAAAAAAATTGGATCATCCCTCTGACCAAACAGAATACGCGCACGATCGGACGATCGGGAGGAACATTCCTGCATACCTCGCGGACGAATCCGCAAAAAGTGAAGTGGTCCGATATCCCGCAATTCCTGCAGGATCCGAACGCTCCGCCCAAAGAAGGAGATCCGATCAGCGATTTCACGCCGCATATTCTGAAAGTGCTCGAGCATCTTCGCATTGATGTCCTGATCGCCATCGGCGGGGACGATACGCAAAGTTACGCTGTTCGTCTGCACGAAGAAAAATTTCCGGTCGTTTCGATTCCGAAAACGATGGACAACGACGTTTACGGGACAGATTACTGCATCGGATTTTCAACTGCCGTGACCCGAAGCGTGGAATTCATCACCAACCTCCGCACGTCGGCCGGTTCTCACGAGCGGATCGCCGTGGTCGAACTGTTCGGAAGGAATTCGGGAGAAACATCCCTCATCTCCGCCTATCTTGCCGGCGTGGATCGGGCCGTCATTTCGGAAGTTCATTTCGATCCAGAAAAACTCGCCGCATTATTGATGAACGACAAAAAAACCAATCCGAGCGGTTATGCCATCATGACGATTTCCGAAGGGGCGCAAATGGTCGGCGGCAAAGTGATCGAATACGGGCAGGCGGACGCATACGGTCATAAAAAACTGGGAGGCATCGGTCAGATTACCGGCGAGGCAATTCACAAAATCACTGGAGCACACATTATCAATCAACAGGTTGCCTATCTGATGCGAAGCGGTGAACCGGACGCGCTCGACCGGATGGTGGCAATGTGTTACGCCAATCTTGCAACAGACCTCGTTCTAAAAAAACATACCGGACGCATGGTTGCGTTGCGCGACGGCAAGTATACCACCGTTCCGTTAAAATCGATCATGGACGGCATTAAACGTGTGGATGTTCAGGAATTGTATGACGCAGAATCGTACCGTCCCCGGGTATTCAACGTAATCGGAAAACCGATGTTTTTGTATTGATTCTTGCCTTATTTGGCAATATAAGTTGGTTGCTGATTCGGGAACTGCAATTTATATTGTACTCCATTAAATGATTTTGAGGGAGGATTTATGAAAAGAATTCAAGCGGTTCTTTTCCTGTTCCTGTTCGCTGCATCATATCTTTCCGCTCAATCACAATTCAGGATTGAACTGCAGACATCATTCCCGCATCCTCTCTCTCATAATGCTCTGCGTGATTATTGGATGACAACAAAATATTCCGCGGGAATATCGCTGCCGTTCGCCCGCTTTTCCGATGCAATAGCCTCAGTTTCATATACACGGCAACAACCGATTGAAGTTCACTCGACATATGGATTTCTCGACGGAACCAGCGGCAACGCATTCAGATATGTACCGTTTGTTGCCGAATCATATAATTCGGAGTACGGTTTCTTTGCCGGAATACGTCTTCGAACGGAACAAAATCCCCTTCAGGCGTTTGTGAAATGTCAATTGGGGATGACCGCAACATCAATCGGCACGGTGAAACAAATTCCGGTTCATTATGAAGAACTGAACCCCGGAGGCGGTCAGCATTTTAGAAGAGTCGAAGGAACCGTTGTAAAGTTTCAACCGGCGGCTCTCTACGGAGGAGGAATCATCTGGAATACACTCCCGTCATTGTCATTTTCTCTGGAATTGCATGCCGTTGACCACATGACCCATCAAACTCTCGATGTTTACAAAAGCATAGGACTTCACTTTTCTTTATAGGCAGTTAAAAATGTCGAAACGCCTTCCTGCTGTTTTTCTCGCTCTTCTCATTTGTTCATCACTGCTGTTCGGACAGGCAGGTTCCACAGCAGTGCCGTTTCTCTTAATAGGAAATTCAGTTGCGGGAAACGGGATGGGTGAGATTCGTGGGTCAATGAATTCAGGAAGCGCATTAATGGAAACATTTAACCCCGGATTGCTCGGAGTCCAAAGTTTTAGCAACAGGTATAATTCCGAATTCTATGTGCGGCGCACATTCTGGCTGCCCGATTTTCGTATACCGGATTTGTATTTAATTTCCGGCGCCTTTACAATCGGGTCTCCGGTCGACTATTCCTTATCGGATCAACTCCCTCTTAGTATGGGTCTGGGATATTCCCAAACATATCTGAACCTGGGTGAATTTATCACCACCTCGGAAAAAGATCCGACAGAGATTATCCGATTTAACGGATTTGAACGTGTTGATGCACTCAGCATCGGAACCGGAATTTCGTTTGGTCCGCGCCTGGGATTAGGAATAAATATGAAACATATTTATTCATCCCTATCGCCGATCGTCTCGTCTCCAAATCCAAACGGCGCCGGCAC
Source organism: uncultured Chitinophagaceae bacterium (assembly GCA_964596155.1). Taxonomy (GTDB): domain Bacteria; phylum Bacteroidota; class Ignavibacteria; order UBA10030; family UBA8401; genus UBA8401. Next base: position 11,331 of record CAZQSI010000040.1, on the reverse strand, counting down.
GGCCTCACTGCTGGCATTTGATGTCGGGACATTTTTACACCTGCCGATTCTGGGAGAGCGGCAAAAACATTTCAGTCAATCACCTGTCGCATTTTCACCTTTCATTTCAGGAACAGCGGCATATGTGTACGGCAACATCGGCGGACCGGTTTCATACGGTTTGCCGGATCAGGATGACCCACTCCCAAGGGAAATTACTGCCGGTGTTTCTTTGACCGGCGGGATCGACATGCAGTTTTTCGGTTCTGATGGAAATCTGTTTTCCCTGACGATTGTCCGCGAAGCAGAAACAATAGCCGTACGACGGAACAGAGATCAATGGAGTTACCAATACGGTCTCGGAGATATCGATCCGATGCACCATCTGATTAACGGCATACCGTCTCAATCCGTTTCAATCCGAAAAGGATTTGAACTGTCGCTATTCAGTCTGGTTACATTTCGCAGCGGTTTGAATAAAATGGCGTACCGCAGTCTTTTTACAACCGAGGGGATTGAAGTACATATGACCGGTCTATTGTTGTACATCTATCCGATGAATCCTCCCCTGTTTGAGGGTCCGGTCATGAGTTTTATTTTCCGTCATCTTGATCTGCGATATGTGAAAAGCTCCTATTACGGTGCATCGATTCTTTCAGGATCTTCGTTCGAAGGCATTCTGTTTTCGGTGAAGCACTGAATCCGCAAAGAATCCTGAAATCCTCACATTCTCTTTGTATTTCCACCAATCATTCTGTACTTTCATTTCGTACGATTTCATTCATTTTATACTTTTTACTGAATATTCTCTCATGGCCATTTCTATTGGAATCGTCGGTGCCGGAACAATGGGTGCCGGCATCGCACATATTGCCGCACTGAAAAAATTCACCGTTTCCCTCTATGATATTAACGAAGAGGTGATCCGCCGAAGTGTCGAAAAAATCAATTATGAAATGAAACGGAGCGTCGACAAGAATAAGATCTCGGACGACGATATGAAGCAGGCGCTCACCCGGATTAAAAAACGAACAAACATCAACGATTTGGATACGTGCGATATCATCATTGAAGCGGTGCTGGAAGATATCAAAGTCAAAAAAGATCTCTTCAAAAAACTGGATCAGATCGCCCATCATACGGCGATTCTTGCGACCAACACTTCCTCCCTCTCCGTCACATCGATTGCATCCGCCACCAAAAAACCGGAACGGGTCGTCGGGATGCATTTTTTCAATCCCGTGCATCTGATGAAACTGGTTGAAATCGTGAGAGGGGCAAGAACCTCCGACGAAACAATGAAATCCGCCGCAGCAATAGCAGAACAACTCGGGAAGAAGACGGTTCAGGCAAAAGACACGCCGGGATTCATCGTCAACCGCGTCGCCCGGCCCTTTTACAGCGAAGCGCTGAAACTGCTCGGCGAGAATGTGACAACGGTCGAGACGATCGACCGGATCGTTAAAAAAAGCGGCGGATTTAAGATGGGGCCGTTCGAGCTGATGGATTTGATCGGCAATGATGTGAATTTATCGGTGACTGAATCTGTCTATGCGCAGATGTATCACGATCCGCGTTTTCAACCAAGCCAGATACAGCAGCAGCTGGTGGAAGCAGGACTGCTCGGGAAGAAAACCAAACATGGATTTTATAATTATAACGACGACAAATGACGAAGAAACCTGCTAAAAAGAAAACTCCTCCGGCAAAGAAAATGACAAAGAGTATCCCGCGTCGCACAACTCGCGATACTCCCGAGTCAGTGAAAAAACAGCTTATCTGCCTGCTCGGCGACGAAGTATTGGTAAAAGAGTATTCCGCATTGTTCAGAGAACATGGAATTGCCGTGATTGAATTGAAGAGTCTCGCCACACTCACCACTTCCGCGAAAAAGATAACGGCCGCTTTTGAATTGACGCTGCTTGCCGGTGAACTGAAGCGAAAACATTTAGCCGCACTTGATCACGCGCTTCCGCCGTCCGTACCGGTAATTTCCAATGCGCTAACTGAGACATTGCTGGCGCAGACGCATGAGTTGAAACAGCGGGATCGATTCATCGGCATTTCGGCTTTTCCGACGCTGCTGGCCAACGGTCTTGTGGAACTTTCCCCTTCGCTGTACACATCGAAGGAAACTGCCGATCTGACGGTCGCGCTTTTTGCCTCGGCAACAATGGAAACGGCAATGGTGCAGGACAGCATCGGAATGGTAATGCCGAGAATTCTCTGCCAGATCATCAACGAAGCTCTTTTCACGGTTCAGAACGACGTTGCCTCTCCCTGCGATATTGACGAAGCGATGAAGTACGGAACGAATTATCCCCGCGGCCCGATCGCCTGGGGCGAATTGATCGGCTATGCAAACGTCGTTGCGGTGCTGGACGCATTGTATCATCATCACCATGAGGAACGGTACCGCGTTGCGCCGCTGCTGCGTCAAATGGCAATTGCGGGAGTTTTCTGGAAAACCGCGGAGTAACCGCTCCGCGCAGAACGACACCACTCACATCTCTTGGAGGCTGCGATGAAGATCACTTCAACTGCATTTCAAGAAGGTTCGACCATCCCGACGAAATACACCTATCACGGCGTAGAAGGAGGAAAAAACATTTCGCTTCCTTTTTCATGGAGCGGCGTTCCGGCAGGAACAAAATCATTTGCTCTTTCCATTGTCGATCCTCATCCAGTTGCAAAACATTGGGTGCACTGGTTCGTCATCGACATTCCCGCTTCCGCGGAAGGGTTATCGGAAGGAGCATCCGCCGACGGAATGCCCGAAGGAGGAAGGGAATTGGAGAACACGTATCGGACGATGGGATACGGCGGACCGGAACCGCCGAAAGGTTCGGGCGCGCATCCATATGTTGTCACGCTCTACGCATTGAATACGCAATCGCTTACAATGCCGGATGCCGTATCACTGCAGGACTTTAACGCTGCGATCGGGGGAAAAGTGCTTGCCACCGCTGTCATGACCGGTTACTTTGAACGGTGAAAATATCCGGAACGGCATGATCGTCCGTGCAATTGAATACCAGGAGAAATAGTCGTACATAGTAACAATCATTACGGAGAGTACAGATCATGTTCCTAACGTTCGAAGGGATCGATTGCTGCGGAAAAACCACCCAGGCGAAACTGCTGGTAGAAAAATTACAAAGCCAGGGGAAAAATGTGCTCTTCCTTCGGGAGCCCGGGGGGACCGAAATCTCCGAACAGATCCGCGAGATTCTGCTGAATAAAAAGAATCTCAAAATGACGCATATCACCGAACTGCTGCTCTTTTCCGCCAGCCGGGCGCAGCTGGTAAGTGAAGTGATAAAACCGGCGCTGCTGAAAAAACAAATCGTTATCACAGACAGATTTGTCGATTCGACAACGGCGTATCAGGGAAACGGACGCGGACTGCATCATGGAGGCGTCAAAGGGATCAACGCCGTTGCGGTTAACGGCGTCATGCCAAACAAAACTTTTTTTATCGATATCCCCGTGCAGGAAATGTATGCCCGGCGCGTCGAACATCATCTGGAACGGGACCGGATGGAAATGAGCAATGAAGAGTTTTACAACAGGGTCCGGGACGGATATCATGAATTGGCGAAAGAGGAGCCGGGACGGTTTGTTATGATCAACGGAAAACAATCAATTCAATCCATCCATAATGCCGTCTGGAAAGTGATTGACGGCATGCTGCCGACCGACGAAGATCAACCTTAAAGACCGAGCGTTGTTTTACAGCCGGCACAGAGCACACTTTCTTTTAAATCGATGTCTTCAACCGCGGTGGATGAATGCATTGCACATTCGAGCTGTTTGCAATGATATAATCCGAACGTATGTCCGAGTTCATGCACCGCTTCCTTCAGCGTTCTCTCAAAAAACAACACGGGGTCCGGTTCCAATCCATAAATCGAGTTGTCCAACCGGTACGTCGACATGACGCAGGTTCTTCCGTCAAGCTGCGCCTCGCCGAAGACGTAAGTGAGAATCGGCACGAACAGATCGACGGACGTGATGCCGATGATTTTCCCTTTTCTGTCCGGAAGTGCGTCGTTCACCGAATTAATGAGCCGGGTGGAATTGTATTGAAGACGCGAATCGTCGTACACGCTGCGGATCAATCCGGGGAGCGGCTGTTCGATGACGACGTTCATACCGAATGCCGCGCCGACAGGATACGGAAGCGAATTCACCACTTCCATTGAAACGGGAGGAAGCGGAAGGATGTGGATATTGTTCTGCATGCATTCGTCCGGCGTGCGATGAACGGTCACATCAGGATTCGACGTGACCGTGAAAATGCGGTGTTACGCTCTCTCCGATTTGCAGCTACTCGATACTGAGTCATTGCGGTCTCTTCAATCCGTACTTTGCTATCTTATTATAGAGCGTTACACGGTCGATGTCAAGAATATCCGCCGCGCGGGTGATATTCCATTTTGTGGAATCGAGAATTGTTTCGACGTGCACTTTTTCCATCGACGCCAGCGTTTCGTTTTTCGGCATATCCAGCTTGGTGACATTCTGGAACGGAAGATCGGACGCACGAATCGCCGGCGGCTGCGACAGGACCATCGCCCGTTCGATCACATTTTCGAGTTCCCGCACATTGCCCGGCCAATCATACCGCATCAGCATATCCATTGCATCGCCCGAAATCTCCAGCATCGGTCTGTTCATTAACGCGGAGTATTTTGAGACAAAGAATTGCGCCATCAGCGGAATATCCATCCTTCGTTCCCGCAGCGGAGGAATCAACACGCTGAATACATTGAGCCGGTAATAAAGATCCTCCCTGAATAATCCATCCTTGATCGCACTTTCGAGATTTCTGTTTGTGGCGCAGATGATGCGGAAATCGCTCGACAGCACGTCGTTCCCTCCGACACGGGTGAATTGTTTCGTCTCGATGACCCGGAGCAGTTCAATCTGCATCTTCGGACTGATCGTACCGATCTCATCGAGGAAGATCGTACCGCCGTCCGCCATTTCGAATTTTCCTTTTCTTCTGTACTGCGCTCCGGTAAATGCTCCCCGCTCGTGGCCGAACAGTTCGCTTTCAAGCAGCGTTTCCGCAACCGCGCCGCAGTTGACGGTGATGATCGGAAAATATCTTCGGGAACTGTTGGCGTGAATCGTTCGTGCGATCAACTCCTTTCCCGTCCCGCTTTCACCCCGTATCATCACTGTGGTATCCGTTTTGGCAACCGTCAGCGAGAGATCGATCACCCGTTTAATCTGAGGACTTTCTCCGACGATTTCATTCGCTCCCGACAGTTCGGTGATATGTTCCCGCAGCAAAGAATTTTCGTCTTCCAGCCGCTTTTGCTGAATGGCATTGGCGACAAGATGGGACAGATGATCCGGATCGATTGGTTTCGTCACATAATCAAACGCGCCGTCCTTCAATGCCTGCACGGCGCTTTCGACGGAGGCAAATGCCGTTGCCATAATCACCTGTGCTCCGTTGTCGATTGTCCGGATCCGCTTCAGCAGTTCGAGTCCGTCCATTCCTGGCATTTTAATATCCAGAATGACCACGTCCCACGGTCCTTTTTCCATCAATTTCAACGCCGCGGCGGCATGTTCCGCTGATTCCACGCGGAAACCATCCTGCTTGAACCATTTTGTCAGCGAGTCGCGGACGATTGCCTCGTCATCAACGATGAGAATGCTAGATTTTTTATTGTCCGTCATGTCAATACTCCTTGTCTTCCTTCAAACAAACGACCGAATGTTCCGGCAGACCGCACTTTACGTTTCATCCTGCCCGAGCGGAAGCGTGATCGTGAACGTGGTTCCTTTATTTGGTTCGGATGTTACATCGATGGTGCCATGATGCCGTTCGACGATACCGTACACCACTGCCAGACCGAGTCCCGTACCGTTCCCTTCCTTTTTCGTGGTGAAGAACGGTTCAAAAATATGCGGAAGATCTTCGCTGCGAATACCGGCGCCGGAATCGGAAAGATTGATTTCAACCGCGTTATCGCCGGACCGCTTCACGGATATTGAAATCGAACCGTCCCGCTGAATCGATTCCACCGCGTTGATCTGCATTGCCAGCAGTGCCTGCTGAATCTGTTCCCTATCGCATCTCACCTGCGGCAGCTGATGGTCGAATGACTGCCGGAGCGTGATATTGTTCATCTTCAAATGATGACCGATCAGTTTTGAACTTTGCTCGACGATTTCCCTCAGGTCGTACAGTTTAAACTCTCCCGATTTATTTCTGGAGAAGAGCAGCAGATTCTTTACAATATTGCCGCAGCGCGCCGTTTCATCGGCAATCATTTTCAATTCGGCTTGTATTTCATCCTTCTGCGATTGATCCAGCTGCTCGGACGCGATCCTTTTCCGGATCAATTTTGCGTATGTTAAAATTCCTTCGAGAGGATTGTTCAATTCGTGTGCAACGGAGGCGGCAAGCATTCCGAGCGAGCTCATTTTTTCCGCATGGATCAGATGACTCTGCGCTTTTTTCAGTGCTTCCGATTTTTTCTTCACACGCTCTTCCAGCGTCTGGTTGAGCAGATGAAGTTCTTCGCGGGTGGACCGGAGCGTGCGGGTCATATGATTGAACGATTTGGAAAGGACGCCGATTTCGTCCTTCGTCCGTACATCAATCGTATGATCGAGATTTCCGTTCATCACGGCTATTGTTCCTTCGGTGAGCCGCTGTACGGGAATGTTCACCGTCCGCCACAGAAAGAGACCGCAAAAGAGTGTTAAAACGCCCAAAAGGATAATACCGCCGGCATACTGCGTCCGCTCCAGATCCGCAAGATGCCGTTCCGTTTCGGTGAGCGGAATCATAACGTCCAAAACGCCGAGGATAGTCTGTGATTCATGATGCGCATGACATGGTGCATCATAGCAACCCAGCTGATTTTTAATCGGCGTAATCACACCGATAATGTTTCTGCCGTCCGGCGAATGAAATGTCCGAACCAATTCAATGTTCGCGGGGGAAACGGCATCGCTTTTTCCCGAGAGGTGGCAGGCGACGCATGCTTCGGCATTCATATCGACCGATGTATGCACTTCACCTTTCACCGTCGAAAACGACACTTCCCCTTTTTTGTTGTAGATGCGGATCGCTTCCATCCCCGGTTCGGTGCCGATGGTATTGATGATCTGGTAAATGTCTTCCCGGCGGTTGAGCAGCATGCTGTAATGGGTGGAACGGAGCACAATATCACTGACGCGCTGAGCGGTTTCCGTGGATATTTTTACATACCGGTCCGATTGAATCTCAACGAGCGAGAAGGTCAGAATGCCGACCCCGACGACCATGACGACAAAAATACCGGCGAGGAGCCGATAGACCAGCAGACGCGTATATTTCATGACGGCTGTTGAAAGTGTTTACACTCTCAATGTTTGTGGTGAGGAACTGAAAAAAGGTACCGTGATAATTTCAGAACAGCAATATGAAAGTAGTTAATGCGGACTCATCAGTCGTGAAAGCATTTTGTTGTACTCTTTTTCACCGATGATTTTTTCAATGGTTTCAATGCGGGTACCGCCGTCGTACATTGTTTTACCCGATGTGTGCATCTTGTTTTTGACCGTCCTCGCAAGCATGCCGACCTCCTCGCATAATAGTTTATAAGAATCTCGCGCCGTGAAAAAGTTCAAGTTGTCATCTTTTACTTCCGCACAATTGATCTGCATTAACCATCCTTCGCCGTACGGATCGCGAGTGACAAGCGAAGGCTGCTCGGTCAGCCGGGTATTGAAGACGGTTGCAGTGCCCCGTTCATTGGTGCGCACGGCAAACGTTCCCGAATCCCGCATCAGCCAGGCGAACGGTTCGTTTCTGCCGATATGCGACGGTGTGTGTACGGAGGCAACCGACGAGATGGGACGGATCATCATCGCCAGAAATTGATCGATTCCAATCAGAATCATCCCTCCTTTCATCGATTTCATCCACGTATGATCGGAAAAGTAAATCCTCTCTTCGGGAAACACGACCGACCGGAACGGCGCCATGATCCGCTCCAGCGGATCCTGATCGGCGTCGTCCGGTATTTCAGTTTCCTGATGGTCCGAAAAGAGATGCTCCGAATGCATCGCCGCCCGCACCGCAAAGGTATGATGCTGTTCTTTCATGACCCCGTCGAACGGACAGGAGTCGCATTCATATCGTCTGTCGCACAATTTATAATTTACCAGCCCGGCGTCCATCCAGACGCAATGAGCTTCCTCTTCAGGAATGATCGAATGCATTTTGCTGTTCATACTCTGCCTCGCGAATTTACGATGCGCTACACTCTTCCTTCCGCCAGCCGCGATACTTCTTCAATATCCTTTTTCCACGCCGAGCCCGCATGAAGATCCCGTCGAGGTTCCTGATGCTCTTCGTGCGTAAAGACGGGGAAGTATTTTGCAATCAGATAGAATGCGATGAAGCCGAAGGTAACAATCATCATCGTGATGGAAAATTCCATCCAAGACGGAAGGTAGAACGCTCCGGCCCATCGTTCCATTCCCGTGATCGCAATGTTCATCCGGTTCATAATGAATCCGACAACGAC
>CAZQSI010000040.1:0-2709 GCA_964596155.1 uncultured Chitinophagaceae bacterium | reverse complement strand
GTTCCATTCCCGTGATCGCAATGTTCATCCGGTTCATAATGAATCCGACAACGACAAGCGTCGCACCGACAAACAATCCGTTTGTTGAACGGCGGATCGTGCTGCGGGAAAACATCATAAACGGTACGATGACACCCACGATGATTTCCAGCCAGTACATGTATGTTTCCAGACGGGGAACGAAGAGCAAGGAAAGCATTTTCCGGTCTGCAAGGTCGACGAATTTCATCACTGCATACACACCCAGCATCATCACGCAGACACGGGCAATTTCCGTCAGTAAATTCAGCTCCAATCCACGGTTAAACGCCCTGCTGCTGAGGAATGATTCAAAAATAATCATTCCGCATCCCGCTGCGATTGCCGATGTATAGAACAGCACCGGCATGTATGCGGAATACCAGAGCGGATACAGTTTGTCCGGCACGATCAGATAGAGCGAGCCGAGGGATGATTGATGCAGCGTCGAGAGGAGCACTCCGAGAATGATCAAAGGAATGCTGATCCGTTTGAGCGTTTTAATCGTCTTCGTCATATGGAATTTTTCCAAAATCACCGGCGAAAATTCAAGGGCGAGCACGGTCGTATAGAGCATCACGCACCAGGCTACTTCGAACATCACCGAACGGGGATTCCACATGACAATGGCATGCCAGATCTGCAGCGGACGTCCGAGATCGAACATCAATCCGACGATGACCAGCAGATAGCCGAGAAATGCCGTGAGAATGGTGGGCCGAATGATCGGTTCGAACCGTTTTATATTGAAAATATAAACGATTGCCGCGAGCGTAAATCCTCCCGCCGCAAGTCCGACGCCGCAGAGAATATCGAATCCGATCCAGATTCCCCACGGAAACCGGTCGGTCAGGTTTGTTGAAGCGCCGAGTCCGTAAAAGAAGCGGACATACGTTGAGTACAATCCGGCCAGAATGATCGCGGCAGCGGTCGCTTTCCAAAAGCCGATTGAGGAGATAATTTTTTTCATGGTTTCACCTCTCTGTTTCCGTTCTGTGATTGAGGTTTTCTTCCGGATTCCAGCGAACGCTCATACTCTTTCACTTCTTCACGGCGATTCGTGATCCACCAGATGCCGAACAGCATTGCGCCGCCGACGGAGACGATGCCGGGAATTTTTGACAGCGCGTTCCAGGTCAACTGCGGCAGCGGTGTCGTCTGCAGCGTCGTCTGAAATCCGAGCTGTTCGAACGGTACGGCGGTGAGATACAGTACCGATGTTCCCCCCACTTCATGTTCGCCGTAAATCTTGTTGACATACTTTTCCGGTTCGGCGGCGATCCGTTCGTATGCTTCCTTCAGCAGTTCATCCCTGTCGCCGAATTTTGTCGAGCCGGTGGGACACGCTTCGGAACATGCGGTCGGAAGTCCCTGCGCAAGACGCTCATGACACATGACGCATTTTTGCACTGCGGGGTTTGTGGATGACCATTCGTAACGCGGAACCTGAAACGGACACGCCTGAATGCAGTACCGGCAGCCGATGCATTTTTCAACGTCATAGACGACCGGTCCTTCCGGCATTTTTGTGAATGCGCCGACAGGACAAACCGACGCGCAGGTCGGATCGTCGCAATGCTGGCACATTCTGCGGACATACACTCCGTCGTATTCATCCAGCGCCGTGTACGATGTCGGCGAAAGAGTTTTTTCCTCTTCTACCGGCATCCTGTTTGCTTCCTGACAGGCACTCTGGCAGGCGTTGCAGCCGACGCAGAGCGTCAGATCGATCAATAATGCTTTTTTCTTTGTCATGATATACTCCGTCGGTTTCAGGGTTAGTCAATACGGAGAAATTCATGTTCGAATTTCTTGCATTGTTCAGGATTGAGGTTGTCCATCAATCCGTTTACGGGAAGTCCGCCGTCCTGCATGAATGCCGGAGCGGGCGAAGCGAGATGCGAAAAGAAATCCCGCAGTCTGCCGAGTTCGCTTTTCAGCCAGACCCGCGTGTCGGAACCGAGGTAAAATGCCCGGAGGTCATCGGTCCGTGCCGGCGTGATCGTGTATGCCCATCCTTCGCTGAAGAGCGCTTCGCTCAACAGGGACGGAGACTGAACAAGCGACGCATTGGAGCTGTCAACGACGCCGTCGATCGGAGAGCGGACGACGACGTTTTTGTCCCCTTCGGACACGCGGAGAATCGGCTCGCCTTTGGTGACATGGTCGCGGTCATTTTTCAGCAGGGTGATTGTCGGACGGGAAAACATCCGCGCCAGGAAATCATCGATGCCAAGCTGAACTTTTCCCGACGGGAAGAGACTCAGCCAGGTGTGCGACGGTGTGAAGAAAATTCCGGAAGGAATACGCATTGGTATCGCATTCCGGACTGCCGGCAGTACCGCAGCCGCAGCAGATTTCTTTTTGCGGACAATGTGATCTACGGCGAGGAACGCCAGAATTGTCGATATAAATAATAGTACGGTCATTGTAGACTCCTTTCATTGCTGGTGATCGTGCAGAAAGAGTAATGACAATCGCCGTGCCACGATATACTCACAATCCGAAATGTTGAGGCGTGTAACTTCTTTGTTTTTAATTTGTTGCGGAAAGAGTTTATGCGATGCTGAATGATGATAAATTGTACAGATGCGGAATGATGAAATCTTTTACACTCACATCAGATGAATAACAAATTCGAAGGATTTCTTATACAGGAAGGAAATTCCGATTGTTGAATTTATGAACGCG
>CAZQSI010000039.1:25323-27124 GCA_964596155.1 uncultured Chitinophagaceae bacterium | reverse complement strand
AAAATTATTGGGTTGTTTCGACTCTTCAGATTCGAGCTGCCGTTCTCAGCCGGCGTCTGTGTCTTTCTTGGTCAGCTGTTGGCACTCGGCACACTTCCATCAGCTGCTGTCTCACTGCTTGGATTCACTTCAATATTTTTCATCTCCGCGTCGGCATTGATTTTAAACGATTTTTTTGATCTTGAAATCGACAGGATCAACGCACCGGAGCGTCCGTTGCCTTCGGGACTTGTAACGAAAAACGAAGTGCTGATCCTTTCGATTGGTTCAACATTCACAGGATTTGCCGCCGCTTTTTTGTTGAGCGGACTGGCATTTGCAATCGCCGCCGCCGTGTGGGTTGTTGGTTTTCTTTATAATTGGAAATACAAAAGAGAAGGCCTCATCGGAAATCTTATGGTCAGTTTTTCTGTCGGAATGACATTTGTATTCGGCGGAATTACAGTCGGCAATCCTTCTTCTCCCATGGTGTTGTACTTTGCGCTGTTGGTATTTCTCATCGATCTGGGAGAAGAGATCGCCGCCGATGCGATGGATCTGGCTGGGGATACAATGTCGGGCTCCAGGTCACTTGCGGTTCTGGTTGGACGTGACAGAGCGCTTCACATCAGCAAATATGTTTTCGGCATTGTCGTGATGGTCAGTATTATTCCATTTCTGCTCGGTTGGATCGCACCGATCTATTTTATTCCGATTGTTATTCTTGATGTGATAATAATATTCTCTGTCCGGAAATTAATCGATCCTGCAACAACAAACCTGCGGGGATATATCCGACTGATATATTTAGGGGGATTAGTTTCTTTATTGATTTTTATAGGAGTACGACTTTGGATTGATTACTGATGTACTTCCTCACACAGCAAATAACCGCGCTCTGATTTAGCCCCAAATGGATTTCCCCTTAATATTCAATTCTGTTGATCCTTTTTAATAAATCACGGTCTAAAACGCCAACAGGAAAAAACTACGTATTTACGTTATTGCGGAAAACGGTATGAGATTGTATAATCGCTAAAAATCCCAATCCAAATCCAATTGAGGTGCAGGATGAAAAACCGATTATATGTTTTCTTCATAATTGTCCTTTCCATCGGAGTATTTTCCGGCTGTGCAACTCTTATTGACGGATACGAAGGGGAGGTGGAAATTTATAACGCGCCGGATGATTTGGAAGTAATGACGGAAGAAGGAAAAAAGCTACTTCTCAGTGAAGTCTTAGTCAATGAAAGTTTTTTGGATTCAAAAGATCAGCCGGCAATTCACTATCAGTATGTAAAGAAGGGAACAAAAATAGTTCACCTTCCGGTGAAGCGGAAGTATACGTTGGTTCTGAAAACCGAAGGGGTGGAACGAAAAGTTGAACTAAATCCTAAAATCGGTTTGGGATGGTTTATTCTGGATATCCTGGGATTTGCGTTCCCCATTATTCCGGATGCGATTACCGGAAATTGGTATTACTATTCAGACATTGATTATACTCAAATCTGAATTTTCATTATTTAATACTTTCCTTAATGAGAATTGACGTGCCGAGGTGAGTATGTTTTTTTTGAAATAAACTTACTCCCGCAAAATTTGTCAAAGTTTCCTCCTTTTTCCTTTTTTGATATCCTCTAAAATCTTACATTAATTCACCTCTCAGGCGGGATTTTTGCCTGTTTTTGACCGATGTTCTTCAGAAAGAGTCTTATACTGTGATTGTTTCGATGATTGTACGGATCGGATGGAAATTAATAAATGGTTTCCGGTTGATGCGGTACCGGACGGTATTAAAGAAGTTGCAATCGCATCAATCATC
>CAZQSI010000039.1:0-25223 GCA_964596155.1 uncultured Chitinophagaceae bacterium | reverse complement strand
GTGCGTCATCTGAAACCGAATTCCTCCGTTGAACTCGGCTCGTTAGTCGGTATTTCTGCATCATATCAGGCGGCGGCATTGCAGCTGAACGGAAAAGGACGATTGGTTACGCTGGAAGGTTCTCCTGAATCAGCCCGCATCGCTGCTGAAACGCTGGAACAGTTGGGAATCACAACAGCAAAAGTTATTCCAGGACCGTTTCATCAAACGCTCGGGAAGACACTCGAATCCGCTCGTCCGGTCGATTATCTGTTCAATGACGGTCACCATGACCGGGAAGCGGTGCTCCGGTATTTTCATCAATCGCTGCCGTTCCTTGCCGATCATGCGGTGATGTTGTTCGACGACATTACCTGGTCCCCGGGCATGATGAGCGCATGGATTGAAATTCAAAAACATCCGCGCGTCCGGACTGCAATATCATTAAGGACAATCGGCATCGCGGTGATCGGCAGCGAACAGTCCGCGCAGGAGCATTTCATGCTTCCAATCTAATATGCCGGTAAATCTTGTATAAGAATTTGGAAATCCTTACACTAAATGACGCGAATCACCGATGATGCATCGCGGTGATCCACTGCTGCTGAAGGAGAACTATCAAAACACCGCTCCTTCCTTGATTCATGAATCGAAAGAGAATACATCATGGCGAGACAAAAATTGAAACTGAAAATTAAAAAAATACTGAATCTCGAATTTTACAAAAAAGAATCTTCGGGCGGCGTGCTGCTGATGATTACGGCAGTTCTTGCGATGGTCATGGCAAATTCCCCGCTGCAGTCCTATTACCATATGATCATTGAGATGCCGGTCGCGGTGAAAGTCGGCGCCCTTGAGATTGCCAAACCGCTGCTGCTCTGGATCAACGACGGCATGATGGCAATTTTCTTTTTTGTCGTCGGTCTTGAATTGAAACGCGAAATGCTCGAAGGAGAATTATCAGACCGGCGCAGCATCATCCTTCCCGGTATCGCCGCCGTCGGAGGAATGCTTGTCCCGTCCTTATTGTACATAGCATTTAATGCAGGCGATCCGCTTGCAATGAACGGCTGGGCAATTCCTGCAGCGACGGATATTGCGTTTGCCCTCGGTATTTTGATGCTGCTTGGTTCCAAGGTTCCGGTCGGCATCAAGGTGTTTCTGACTTCCGTTGCGATTTTTGATGATTTGGGAGCCATCGTTATCATTGCAATGTTTTACACCGAAAATATCTCGTTAACGGCATTAGTCATCGTGCTCTGCTGTCTTCCCGTGTTGGCGCTGCTCAACAGGATCGGTTCAGAATCAAAAAGTCTGTATATCCTCGTTGCCATTGTGATGTGGGTCGCCATGTTGAAATCGGGAGTTCACGCGACGCTCACCGGCGTGATTGTGGCGATGTTCATTCCGATGCGTTCAAAACTTCATCCGGAAGTTTCTCCGGTGAAAGCGCTTGAACATGATCTGCATACGGTGGTTGCGTTTTTGGTCCTGCCGACGTTTGCATTTGCCAACGCGGGATTGAATCTTGCAAACGTTGGATTCGATCAATTATTGCATCCGGTTCCGCTTGGAATTGCCGTGGGTCTTTTTGCCGGAAAGCAGATTGGCATTTTCCTCTTTTCGTGGATCTGTGTCGTGCTGAAATTTGCCGAACTGCCGAAAGGAATGAACTGGGGATCGCTCTACGGAACAGCAATTTTATGCGGTGTCGGTTTTACCATGAGTCTTTTTATCGGCTCGCTGGCATTCGATCATACTTCGGCAAATACGCTGTTTGACGAACGTCTCGGAATCATTATCGGTTCGCTGGTCTCGGGTATCGTTGGATATGTAATTTTGAATGCAACGCTGAAAGAAAAAGAACTGCCCGTAATTTCGGAGTAATCGGGAATTGGAAAATTGATGATGTTGAAAAGTCTCTTGATGGTATGCATCGCCGTTGCAGCACTTTCCGCGCAGGATTCCTCCGGCAGGGAATTTTCACGGTATGAGGAAGAAGTTGAGCAATGGCACAACAAGCGTCTGAACGGATTGAAAAAAGAGCAGGGCTGGCTGAGTCTGGCCGCGCTCGATTGGCTGAAGGATGGATCAAACGTGCTGAAGAATGTCGGCACCATCACCGTACGTTCGGATCGGTTGCATTTGCGCCTGCAAAATGGATTGCAGGGAGTGCGGGATGGAAAAATCTTTACGGAAGGTGCTGTTACAGCAGATAAGGACAAAATTCAGATTGGAAAAAAAACCATCGCCGTCATTAAACGCGGCGGTTCGTATGCCGTCCGGACATGGGAGAGCGATCATCCGGCACGAATAAATTTTAAAGGGATTGAACGATATCCCGTCTCCCGCCGATGGATCATTCCGGCAGCATGGGAGTTTTATCCGAAACCGAAGCAGGTTGAAATTCCCACTGTGATTCCCGGATTGATTCAGCACGGCATTGCTCTCGGCTTTGCCACATTTTCCGTGAACGGAACAACAGTCACACTCGAACCGACTCTTGAAGAAGAAAGCGGCGAATATTTTTTTGTGTTCGGGGATAAGACGAACGGCAGGGAAACGTACGGAGCAGGTAGATTTTTGTATGCATCTGCTCCGAAGAACGGAGTGATACTGCTTGATTTCAATAAATCATTTAATCCGCCATGCGTCTTCTCCGAATTTGCCACATGCCCGGTTCCTTCCCGAAATAATATTCTCCCCGTGAGGATCGAAGCGGGAGAAAAAAATTATAAACTTCAATAGCGGAAAGCAGGATCATTGATGCGGTTTATCATTATCTTCGTCTTTGCATGTTCTGGATTGCTCCGGGCTCAGGAGTTTACGGAAAAATATAATTTAGAAAAGGAACGCACGGACTTTTTTGATAAGCAGGGTGTCTGGATCGGGTATGCAAAGGAGAATATGCGTTTCAACCGTCTCGAATATTACGATACGACCGGCATGCTCCTTCGGTACGACAGACAGAACGACCTTTACGAGATCAAACTCGCTTATGACCGCGACGTACAACAGGAAGGAATCAAACGGTGGAATAATCTGTATCAGCGTTACGATGTGCTGGACAGTACGGGCTACCAAATCGGTTATTATCAATACAACAAAGCTGCTAAAAAATGGGAATTCATCCATGGCTTCTATTAAGCCGGCGAGTTTTTCTCTTTCCCTCCACTCCAATTTTTCCTACCTTTAGACAATTCATTCCGGAGCATTATGAAACATTCAATTATTTTTTTGCTGAGTTGTGCACTCTTCCTTCATTCGCAGGTGAAAACCGGCATTGAAGTTCTTGCGGAATCCAACTTTGATCTGCTGCATGGAAAGCGGGTGGGACTGGTGACGAATCCCACGGGCATTGCTTCGGATTATCGGTCAACGGTGGACATTCTTGCGCAGGCGAAGAATGTCAATCTCGTTGCGCTGTTCGGACCTGAACATGGCGTGCGCGGGGATGTCACTGCCGGAGCCAAGATCGACACATTTACCGATTCTGCAACCGGGTTAACGGTATATTCGCTGTACGGAAAAACTCGAAAACCGACGCCGGAAATGCTGAAAGGGATTGATGTTCTCGTCTATGACATTCAGGACATCGGCTCCCGTTCGTACACATACATCAATACGCTTGCCAATGTGATGGAAGCGGCAGCAGAACATGATATTGAAGTGGTGGTTCTCGATCGTCCGAATCCGCTGAACGGTAAAAGAGTAGAAGGCAACGTACTGGATTTGAATTACCGCTCGTTTGTTGGTCAGTATCCTATCCCGTACGTTTACGGAATGACCTGCGGCGAATTTGCGCAAATGGTGAATCACGAAGGATGGCTGGAGGGAGGCAAGCCGTGTACATTAACGGTGATTCCGCTGGAAAACTGGGAGCGATGGATGCTCTGGGAAAAAACAAAATTGCCCTGGGTGCCCACTTCTCCTCACATTCCTCATGCGGAAACAGCGCTCTATTATTCTGCCATCGGAATGTTGGGAGAGTTGGAAACGGTCAATATCGGTGTCGGCTATACGATGCCGTTCCAAATAGTGGGACAGGAATGGATCAACGGAAACGACCTGGCCGCCGCGTTGAATGCAAAAAAGATTCCCGGAGTACATTTCAGACCGATGAGCTACAAACCGTATTACGGCAAGCAGCAGGGAAAACAGCTCTCAGGTGTGCAGATACATCTTTTGGACAGAACGACGGTGAATCTGACCAACATTCAATTGTATGTCATAGAAACTTTGATCGCGCTCTATCCGGATAAAAATCCGTTTCTGACCGCCGATGCCGCACGCAACGCCATGTTCGACAAAGTGGCGGGAACCAATATCGTCCGTGAACAATTATTGAAGGGTGTCCCCGCAGCCGCAATCATTGCGACGTGGCAAAAAGAGATCGATGCATTTATGAAAATCCGGAGCAAATATCTGCTGTATGAGTAAATGGAAAATAGTGACAGCAGCAATTGCCGCAATGATCTCCGTTCAGATACTTTCCGCACAGCCGGACCCGGCTCATTTCAAATCGGATTCCCTGTTGATTGTCGTTCCGTTTACCGATGCTTCCGGTTTTAAGGGAAACTGGGACCTTGCCGTCGATATTCCGAGATTTCTGACGGTGTATATTAAAGAACGTTTCCGCACCGGCGTGATTTCTCCGCTTTCTGCGTTGGACGCAGCACGGGAGCGCAAAATCAATCCCGCCCGGCTCACGACGATGGAAAATTTGAAATCAATTGCCGAACATTTCAAAACGCAGTATGTTGTTGCAGCCGAGATCAAGGAATTTTCCATTTCGAGATTCATGGTCTCCGAAGTTCAACTGGCGGGGTATGAATCCTTCTCCTCCGAAGTCCGGATACGGTTTATCCTGTACGACGCCTCCCGGTTCGGAGGATCGCGCAATGCTGTCGTCTATGAAGGTGATGCAGAAGGTACGGTAACGGACAGAGGATTGGGAATTACGCTGTTCGGAAAACAGACAAACAGAGCAAACCAATATTTTGCTTTGGATGAGATCGCGTTCGGCAGCGACGCGTTTAATCGGACGATTATCGGCGAAGCGTTGCTAAAATGCGCGGATGACTTTGGCACAAAATTGGAACGTGCGATTCCGTCGCTGGTCAGCAGAAGCGTAGTCCTTTCTTCATCGGTCATCATCGACTCAACGGGAGGAGAACCGGGTATTACCATCAAACGGAGATTGGTAAACGGCGAGATCGTTCTTGTGGACGGGGACGAAGTGTTCATCAATCTCGGATCGCAGGACGGCATTGCGGTGGGGGACCGGCTGCCGGTGTTGGGCGGTACGACTACGGTAACCGATCCGGCCACCGGCTCCGTGCTCGGTACCCGGGATGACACCATCGGCGAAATTCAGGTGATAGAAATTCGTGCGGAACATCTGGCGCTTGCCGCCATCATTTCGGGAAAAGGTATGATCGAACCGAAGCAGAGAGTGCGAAAAGTATTTGTCCGGTGATGGTGGTTCAGAATGATCCAAAAATAAATTAAGCGAATAACAATGTAACACCGATGAAAAACAGAATAAACAGAGTAATGGCAGTGATGTTCGGCGCGAGTGCAATTGCGTGGCTGGCGACGATAATAGCAGAAAATATCGAATTGGCATCGTTGTTTGAATTTGGGACGGTCCGGTTCAACGCCGGACTTCAACCCGATCTGGAACTTGAATCATACAGGACGATTGCCAAAGTTTCCATCGCCGCTTTTTTTATTTATCCTGCCGCCTTACTGTCGGGTTACGCATATCTCCGAACGTCGGGCCGAACGCTGAAACATCATGGCTGGATGCTTATGAGTTTGATTCTTGTGGTTCTGTTTATTCCGGTTGAACTTTATTCGTTCTGGCTCGATTGGAAGATCGTCGGATTGGTCTATTGGGGCGAGTGGTCTATCGAGGAGTTCAGAAAAGCATTGCTCAATAGGGTCATGGCTCTCGGAGGATTGAATTTGATAGCACAGTTATGCTATTTTACCATACCGTTTTTTATTATCTTTAAGCCATTGCAGAAAACTGACGAATGAATACGGAAGATTTTTTACCTGAATTGGAAGAACTGGCCGGAGAAATGGGGCTGAAAATCCGCTACGAAAAAGGAAATTTTGACGGCGGATATTGTATTCTTAAGGACCAGCAGATTATTGTTGTCAATAAGAAGCTTCATCAGTCGCGGAAAGCCTCCGTGATTGCACTTGCCCTCGGCGAAATGGGGATCGAACATCTGTTCGTTAAACCGAATGTCCGCATGTTTATAGAAGATGAAATGGTGAGGGCGCGGTAGCGATCGATGCACGGCATGAATATTGAACGTTCACTATCAGACGGAAACAGATGAATATTCTGATCATCAACGGACCAAATCTCAATCTTCTCGGAACGCGTGAACCCGAGATCTATGGAACTCAAACGCTGTCGGATATCGAACAGGAGCTTGTCGGACGATATCCCGAAGCACATCTCACATTTTTCCAATCCAACCATGAAGGCGCCATCGTCGATATATTGCATTCGACCATCGGAAAAGATTTCCAGGGTATCGTTTTAAACGGCGGCGCATTTACCCATTATTCCTATGCAATTCGTGATGCTATTTCCATGTTGATGATCCCGACCATCGAAGTGCATATTTCCAATATTTATCTTCGCGAGGAGTTTCGCCGAGTTTCGGTGACTTCTCCGGCGTGCGCGGCACAACTCTCCGGCTTCGGTTCCAACGGCTATTCACTTGCCGTGGAAATGCTGCTGTATCATAAAAGTTCTCTCGGAAAGTCAACCGAATGATAAAAGCCATAGTTTTTGATCTGGACAATACGCTGGTCGATTTCATGGCGATGAAACGTCAGGCGATCGGCGCAGCGATTAATGCCATGATCGATGCCGGATTAAAACTGACGCGCGAAGAAATTCAAACCCGCATCGATACGATATATCAGGAAAAGGGGATGGAATTTCAAAATGTGTTTGATCAGCTCCTCTACGATGAATTTCAAAAAGTGGATTATAAAATTCTCTCTGCGGGCGTGATTGCATATCGACAGGCGCGGGAAGCTGCATTGTCACCCTATCCGCATGTCTACACCACACTGATGAACCTGCTGAAGATGGGATTGAAACTCGGCGTTGTTTCGGATGCACCGGCAAAGGAAGCCTGGCTGCGGCTGACATATTTGAATTTACATCATATCTTCGATCACATTGTCACCTTTGAAGATACCGGCAAACGCAAACCCGATCCCGCTCCGTTTGAAAAAATATTATCGCTGTTGAATGTACCCGCGGGCGAATCGCTGATGATCGGCGATTGGGCGGAGCGCGACATGGTGGGCGCGGCAAAAGTCGGCATGAAAACGGTTTTTGCCCGGTACGGCGACACATTCGGCACCGTTGAAACCAACGCTGATTATGAAGTGAATGATATTGCGGAATTGATCGATATCGTAAAAAGCGAGAATGGAACATAACCGATATCGGCGGCTATCCCGGATCGGCAACGCATTGTAACGAGGAATCGCTGTACTATGATTACAGGAATCGGGATTGACATAATTGAAATTTCCCGCATCAATGAATCCATTCAACAATACGGAGATGCATTTCTTTCCAAACTCTTCACCGAAAACGAAATTCGGTACTGTTCTTCCAAACAATTTCCCGTTCAGCATTATGCGGCGCGGTTTGCCGCCAAAGAGGCATTCAGCAAGGCCGTTTCGACCGGATGGAGCGGCGAATTTGAATGGAAGAACATCGAAATACAGAACGATAAAACCGGCAAGCCGGACTTTGTCCTCTACGGCAAAACTGCCCAGACACTCTCCGGATACTCGGTCTTTCTTTCCATGTCGCACTCGGACAGTACGGTTGTTGCATTTGTTGTCATAGAAAAAAAACAATAACGCATCTCATTATCCATTCGGAGGTGTTATGAACACGAGTCGTCTGCTCCCGCTTCTCTGTGTTGTTGCTTTTCTGGCATTATCCTGCGACCAATCCAACCCTGTTACACCGTCATCAACTCCCTCGCTTTCTACCGCGGAGACATCATTTGATGTTGCACTCAATGCCCAGCGGACAATCGTCATCACCGGCGGTGCCGGCAGATATTCGGTGAAATCAATTGCGGATGAGACAGTTGCGTCCGTATCAATTTCATCCGCGGCGCCCGGACCGTCCAATGCGCAGAATGTCACCATTTCGGGAAAAAAAATCGGGTCAACGTCAATTGTTCTTCAGGACAGCGGTAAAATTGCGGAAATTACACTCACTGTATCGGTAAAAATGATGGCGGCAAATCCATCCGCCGTGAGCGTGAAGAAAGGAAGTTCGAAAACGATTCAGTTGAGCGGCGGCATCATGCCTTATCAGATTTTAACAATGCCGAATTCTTCTATTGCGTCGGCTACGCTGTCGTCATCAACACTGAACATCCGAGGCGACGGTGTCGGATCCACAACCGTGACGGTAAAGGACAACAGTAATCCTTCAAACTCCATTTCCATTCCGATAACCATAACGGAGCCGGTGACGTATACAACGCCCGGATCAATTTCTTTCTCATCAACTGCCGGAAATTTCAGTACGACCGGAATTTACAACGGAAACATTACAAATCCATCTGCCGGCTATAAGGACGGTGCCGGCGGTTATATTGAGAAATACAGTATCGGAGTGCATATCGGCCAAATCATCGGTATCAAAGTGAAATCATCGAATCTGCTGGATGTTGTGGCGATTATATACGGGAAGACGACATATACGCCCGGCACGATTTCTTTGGATACCAACTCATGGGGATCACAAGAAAATTTTGCGTTTCTGCTCTATGTGTTTAATGTTTCGGTTTCCGATGAATCTCCGGCCGTATACATCGCGACAAGCGGTACGTTCACGATTACCGCGATCAATGATCAATCTGCATCCGGATCATTTCAAGGAAAAGCTGCCAAATTTGTGAACGATGTTCCGGTGGCAGGCGGAGAGGAAACATTCTCGGATGGTACGTTTTCCGTTCCGTTGATCATTGAAGAAAAATCCGGCAGTCCTGAACGTGTTCACGAACAGAAAATTCTTCGGCGTGTCGAGACGCTGATACAACCCTACGTAGAGCAGATGGAACAAAAAGTGCGGTCCGTGAAGAAACGGTAACCGTTCCTATTAACGTTTTCTGATGAGAGGAAAGCTCCGTTCGTTCACATTCCATGAAAGGACGGAGTCTTTCACCGTCAGTGCCGAAGTTTTGAACGGTTCATGCTTCAGCCGTTGTTCAGACAGCGGATGTAATTGTTCCGAATACCAGGTGAATGTCGGATTCGCGAATAAAAATTGATGTTCCGGAGTGATGACAATTTCTGACTCTTGAACGACAAGAGCTTCACCATCCCACTGCACATCGGTGATAATGCCCTCCGTACCTTTTTTCGATCTGCTCACCGCCTTCTTCTCTTTTTTTGAATACACCGCGATTTCCTTTTCCGACGTTAATGCAATCAGAGTATTGTCGCCGGAAAACGCCGCTTTCCTGAACAATAGGTCGACCGATCCTTCGATTGCTCCAGTATTAGTAAGAATGGTGGATGACTGACGTATTGTATCCTCGATCAGTGCATAACTTCCTGCAGCGATAAGAGTTTCGTCAGGAGACATGCTGATTTCGTACCCCATGGAGGAGGGAAGTTCCGTTTTCCAGAGCGGTGTTCCGTCTGCTTTGAAAAGATGGACGATCGCATATGGCAATGTTACATCCGACGTCAAGAATGCAATTGTTGAGGTGCCAACAGCGATGGTGATTGTTCGTTCATAGTTCGGACCCATTTCCTTGAAAAAATTTCTTTTCCAGATCATGTCACCCTGTGCGTTATAGACTTCAACAAATCCGTCGAAGATAAAGGAGAGAATAGTAAGTCCGGTCGACGGTTGTACGTAAGTTGCGGGAAAAGGAACATCAAACGGAATGTTCCGCTCGAACGTTTTTATTACCGTCTCGCCCTTCATCAGATGCGCGCGAAACTTGTTCTGTTCTCCCGCATGTTTTGCGCCGCCGGTTGACTGAACGTTCAGGGAATATTGCGCGAAACAGACCGAAGTGAGAAGCAGTGTAATGATGACATAGTGTTTCATTGTCCGCCTTTGTTATTTCGTGAGGATCAATTTCCTAGAGGTATTGTATGTTGCCGTTTCCATCCGGTAAAGATAGACGCCCGAGGAAACCCCGTCCGCATTCCATTGAACCGAATACGATCCGGCAGTAACGATGCCGTTGATGAGCGTTGCAATTTCTCTTCCGAGCAGATCGAAAATTTTAATGGATACGTTCTCCGTTTCGGGCAGGGAAAATCGGATGGTGGTGGACGGATTAAACGGATTTGGAAAGTTCTGCTCAAGAGCATACGCTGCGGGAATACTGTGGCTGTTCCGTTCGGCAACGGCAGAGGTGATGCCGAAATAGTTAAGTACCTTCGTCATCACCGCATCACGATCTGCTTTGGTATGAATGGTTTCGAACGGAAATCCGAGAAAAACGACGGCTCCGGGTACTGTGCCGCCCGAAAATATTCCGGTGTAAGCGGTTCCTGCGCCGAGTGCATTTGCGTAGGATGCAATCAGAGAGCTTCCTCCGAACGCATTAACGTAGTCGGGATAATCTTCAACGTAGGGAGAACCCTGACTGACTACGCCGTATCCGAATGAAAGACCGCTGAGAAAACCGGATCCGTTGACGGTATAACTCCCCGATGCGTCGCCGGCATAATCAGCTTTAAGATAGTTATTGAAAAACTCCCGGTCGGATTGGGATGGTCCGGACGATCGATCGAGATCATATGCAACTTCCGATCCGGTGACGAATAATTTCCCTCCGGCTTTCAGATATGAAGAAGCCTTTTGCTGTTCAACGGCACCGAACGTTTCATCCGTCGAACCTTCGTCTCCGAACATCCAGACGACTGCATCGTAATTCCCGAGCTGAACCTGTCCGCTCACAACGGCGGAATTGTGAACGGTTTCAAAACGGGTTCCGATTGATTGTCCGGCCGTCATTGCAAACGGATGGGAAAGCGCAGTGTAACTTCCGGAAATTCTATCGAACGCATCAATCAGCAGCACTTTCTGTCCCGGAAGATTCGGCCGGAGACCGTACGTATCGCTTGTTCCGCTTTCATTCGTGATCGCTGCGGAATCAACGGCCGTCAGACGGAAATAGACCGGGGTTGAAGAAGAGATGCCGGTAAAAGAATATGAAGTGGAGTTTCTTCCGAGTACGGATTCGTTCTTCTGAAGACTCCACGATGTGCCGTTGACGGAAGAATACAATCGGTATCCTTTCAGGTCCGGTTCGGTGTTGGCTTTCCAAGTAACGGTGATTTTGTTCGTGGAATCATTCAGCACCGAAAGAAGAACCGGATTTGCCGGTGCAACAACATCCTGCGTGGAAATTTCAAACGGAACAAACACTGTATCTGCATTTCCGCGGGTATCCTGTGCAAACACCATCAGCTGATACGGTCCCGCCGGGAAAGAAGTTGAATTGATGGAATTGTTCACGACGCCGTGCGATTTTGCCGTGCCGATATTCCCCGTGCCGTTTGTCAGATAGTAAATATGCTGTGATGTCGATGAGGTGAGTGTGTACACCACATTGGAATGAGCGTCGTTTGGTTTCCAATCGAATTGATATCGTACGCCGTTTGAAGGAGGGGTATACACCACGGTCGATTTGTCGGCCGAATAGATTTTGAATCCCGTTTTGTATACGCCGTTGTTGGACGTGGATCCGCTGTTGGGCGAGGCATTTGCATTCACCTCAACAAGCTGCGCAACAATATCGAATAACCCGAACACTTTGTTATTGGTGAAACGAACATTGGAATTGTCCTGATAAAACTCGACGGATATCACTTTCGGCGGCCACGGATCGGTATACGGTTTTACTCCGCCGTTCTGTCGCAGCGAATTCGTCTCGGAATTAAATGCTCCATCCACAAGGTGTACGTGTCCCTGACCCGAAAGAATATTTCCGATAACTGTGACCCCTTTGGTGACGTTTTGACCGATGTATAACGAAGGAGCCGGTTCAATATGGACGTATGCCATATTTTTGCTGACGCCGTTGACCGTTCCGGTCACTCTGACGTATGCACTTGTGCCGGAAACACTGGAAGGAGAGATCGCCGAAACTTGGCCGTCCAGCACGGGATAGACGGGAGAACCGTCCGCCTTCGGAATATCCGTACCATTATGAAAATGGTTGCTGGAAAGAGTGTTACGGAACTCACAGAATGTTCCGGTGATGACCTGCGATGTCGTGAACGGGGTGACCGGCCATTGATAGGAAATGGTGTCCTGACCGGCAGCAGGAGCAAAACAGAACAACAGCAATAGGACAAATCGTTTCATAGTTCCTTTTTGGTCATGAAAAATATGATTACCGCAAGAGAAGATCAACCGTTTCTTTGACAAAACGGGGATTGTTGCAGATAATACCGTCGATGCGCAGATCGAGCATCCGCTGGACATCGCGTCCGGTTTTCACGCCGTAGACATATAACAGATATCCTGCATCGTGCGTGTCCGTCACAACATCGTGCGTAATCTGAAATTTACTGCAGACAAAAATTTTTGCTCTCGAATTTTTCACCAGAATGGAAGGAGATTTTCTGAAATGGGTGATCGGATTATAAATCACGCCGGTGACGATCGTTTCATCAATCTCGCTGATTTCTTTGATCATCTGGTGATTGAATGACGTGAAAATTACCTTTGAAAGAACTTTTGCCTTTTCCGCTTCCTGAAGGACTAATTCGACTGCTGAGGTGTCGATGGTGCTGACGACATCCGGCTTTATTTCAATATTGATCCGGGTCTCTTTTTTTGCCAGTGGAAGAATGTCTTTGAGAAGAGGAATACGTTCACGGCTGAATTTCGGTGAAAACCATGAACCGTTGTCGATCTCGGTCAGCTGCCGCGAATGTTTTTGATTGATTAATCCGTTGCCGTCCGATGTCCGGTGAAGTCTGCGGTCATGAAATACAACCGGGACGTTGTCTGCCGAGAGCCGGACGTCAAGTTCAATCATGTCGCATTTCGCGTCGATTGCTTTCTGGAATGCCGCCCGCGAATTTTCAGGCGCCTCGTCGGAAAAGCCTCTGTGTGCGATGATGATCGGTGTGGATGAATGCATGGCGTGTTATGACAGCGCCTGTTCCATACGGCGCGAAACTTCCTGAACGGATCCCTCTCCGTTGACGGAAGAGAGTAAGCCGATGGATTCGTAATAATCCTTCACCGGTTCGGTGGTTTTTTTATAAATGCCGATCCGTTTGATGATGGTATCGTGCGTATCATCGGCGCGGTGCTCCTCTTCGCCCCGCTTGACAAGACGCTCCATAATATGCTCTTCCGTGACTTCAATATAGAGCACTTTTTTCAGCGTCAGGTTCATTTCGTTGAATATGTTCTTTAGTGCCGTTGCCTGAGCAACTGTTCGGGGAAATCCGTCAAGAATGATCCCATTTTTGCATTTGTCGGAAGAGAGAACATTTCTGATCATACCGATCATGATGTCATCCGGAACAAGATTTCCGGCGTCCATCAGTACTTTCGCTTTTTTCCCGAGGTCGGTTTCAAGCCGGATCTCTTCTCTCAGCATGTCGCCGGTGGAAATGTGGGGGATATGGTATTTTTCGGAAAGGATTTTTGCCTGTGTTCCTTTGCCGACTCCTGGAGGTCCAAATAAGATTATATGCATATTGTCAGAACGGTAACTACAAAAGAATGAAAATGCAAAATGAAGCCCAGATTGTTGAACGTCGTTGTTGAAGGTTGATCAATGATCGATAAAAATATACGATTTATTTAATTACTGATAAAACAATAAAGGACGAATCCCTCTGAATTGAGGCGCTTGTCTTACTCCTCTGCCGCTATTTCAGTTTTAACCGCCAATTGTCCGCACGCGGCATCGATATCCACCCCGGCGCTGTGACGGATGAATGTAATAACATCGTGCGAGCGGAGTTTTTGCCAAAATCGTTCTAATCCTTCTTTTGAAGCTCCGTGCAATGTCGATGAAAAACCCTGCGGATGTGTAAACTCGATTGAATGAAATGGAATGAGATTAATCCGGCAGTCCAGCCGGCGCGCAGCTTTTACCAGCAGTTGAACATCCTGCTCTGTGTCGTTAATCCCCTGGAAGACAATATATTCCAGCATCACGCTCTTTTTTGTCTTCTTGTTGTAATATTCCAACGCACTGATTAAATCTTCCACATTGAATTTTTTGTTGATGGGCATTAATTCCGTCCGGACATCATCCCGGAGGGAATGGAGCGAAAGGGCAAGTTTGATCTTCCGGTCTTCATCAGCCATTTTTCTGATATGTTCGGCATATCCCGCAGTAGAGAGTGTGATCCTTTTCGGACTGAGACCGACACCGTTCTGATCTGTCAATATTTCCACAGCAGCCATCACATTGGAGTAATTCAGCATCGGTTCACCCATACCCATAAAAACGATGTTGGTGATCGTTTTTTCGGAGAAAGCCTGAGCCGTAAAATATTGGTTCAGAATCTCGCCGGCCGTTAGATTGCGCAAAAATCCCATGCTTGCCGTTGCGCAGAATGTGCAATCCAGGGCGCACCCGATTTGAGTGGAAATACATAACGTCATCCGCTCTTCGGCATCCACGGCAGTGGGCCGGGGCGGAATCAGGACTGTTTCAATTTTCTTTCCGTCGGACAATTCGTAGAGAAATTTTACAGTGCCGTCAATTTTCGATGTTTGCGAGGTTGCTACCGAAAATTGTTCAATGTAGGCCGATTCTTTTAAGCCGTTTCGAAGAGAAATGGGGAGATTCGTCATTTCATCAAATGAAGCCGCCCTATATTTATTGATCCACTGGTACACCTGCGCCGCCCTGTACTTCGGTTCACCGAGGGAAACGATAAATGTCTCCAGCTGCGGGAGTGTCATCCCTTTGAGATTTGTCAATGCCATAAGAAAAAAGAAGACTTGGAAAGCATCATTACCTGCCAAGTCTGTGTTAAAATAGGAAAAATGGAAGAGTGAAGCAATGAACGGGAGTCTGAAATGGGTTGATGTTCTTTGATTGAACAAAAAAATATTGTATAATTATTCGCTTGCGACGCAACAGCTGATGTGTTGAAGAACAGGTACTTCGCCCCGATATGCCAGCTGCCATCGGCTAAATGTTGAACACCTCCCCGTCAATAAAGAAACGTCGATTTTTTTACTCAGTCGATTCAGTCGATATTGAGTAAAAATATTGGACGAAAGTATATATTGAACACTAATAGAGAAACTCTGTATATGATCCAACAGATGAGACTGCTATTGTATGCTGTTATTCTCGTTACGGTCAGTGCATCGGCACAGCCGCTCACCAAAGAGAAAATAAAAAGTTCGAATGCATATTATCACGGAGAGGCCGTATCGGAACTCGAACAAGAGGCGACCGATCATGCGTTAAAAAATCTTGTGCAAAGTATTGCTGTCAACATCTCCAGTCAAATGACGCGGGTCGTCTCGGAAAACAACGGAACGTTGAAAGATTCCTACGAAAACGTCGTCAACTCCTATTCCAATGCAACGCTGCGGGACGTTAAATACGTCAAACAGCGTATCAGTTCGGGCATTGAGGTGTTTGCCTATATCGACAGAAGCGAAGTGACAAAAATGTTTGAGGAGCGGAAAAAATTGGTCCGCGACATCTACGAGAACGCGCTTCGGTGCGAAGAGGATGTCAATGTTGCCGATGCGCTCAAATATTATTATTTCGCGATCATTCTGATGAATTCCATTCCCGATAAAACGATCGAGCATGGGACAAAAAATCTTCTTCTTGAAATTCCCGTCAGGATCAACGAGCTCATCAATGCGACCAAGTTTTCACTGATAAACGATAAAAAGCTTTCGGCAAAAGAACGGGAATTGCATTTTGCCGTCACAACGAACGGCAAGCCGATCCGCACGCTCGATTTTTCCTGTTGGGACGGTGTTTCTCAGGTCAACGTCCGCGCCGTGGATGGCGTCGGCATCTTCCGCCTTGTCGGTGCAAGCGCATCATTCGATAAGATCGACCTTGCAATAAAGTACCTTTACTACGAATCGCGCGAGGAGTTGAAAGAAGTTGCGGATCTTTGGGGCGTCGTCGTAAAACCGTCATTCAAAAACTCCCAGACGGTGCAGCTGACCGTTGAACAGCCGAAACCCCAGCCCAAAAAAACAGAACCCGTTTTGTCTGCGGTAACGGTGAAGAGCGACGGCCGTTTCACGCTTGAGTTGAACAATAAAGATCAGTCACCGAAGATAAAAGAGATCGAATCGAATATGCTGACGTTCATTTCTGTCCTTGACAGGAAAAGCGTCGATGCGATGAAGAAAACATATGCAGCCGATCCGTTCCTTGCGGAAAAACTTTCGAATTTGGTACGGTACAACAATCCGGTTCCCATCGATCAGGTTATCAAAGCCGATGTCAACAAGACTTCAACAGGATGGGAGGTCCGGAAAGTGCGTGTATTGACGCAGTATCCGTCGCTGAACAAGCAGGCGACGGAATATCTCATACTCGATTTCGATGAAAACGGAAACTTTTACGATGTCAATTTCGGGACGGTGGAACAGTTATACGAATATTTTGTGGATCAGGGAACGTACGGCAAAGATTGGGGAAACAGACAGACGATCGTCAAATTTGTGGAGAAATACCGTTCGGCATTTCTTACGCGCAACATGCCGATGCTCGATTCGATGTTTGCCGAAGAAGCGGTGATTATCATCGGACGCGAGCTGAAAAAAGGGAAGAAATCCGATAATTACCAGTATGCCAAAATGAGCGAAAGTCAGCCGGATATACAATATGTGCAGTACACCAAGAAACAATATCTCGAGAATCAGAAAAAGGTATTTCTTTCTCAGAAGGATATTTTTCTCGGTTATTCGACATTCAAAATCAATAAAAAGAACAATATGCCCGGCACGTACGGCATTAGCATGAAGCAGCATTACGCCGCGACGACGTACGCGGATGAAGGACATCTGTTCCTCCTCATTGATTTTCTGCAGGACCAGCCTCAGATCTATGTTCGTTCATGGCAGCCGAACGAATGGAATGACGATGCAATCATCAAACTTGCAAATTTCAAATTAAATAAATAACATCCGCCGTTCGAATACCTTATCAACTAAACATCAATATGAGAATCTTTTTGCTCCTCACTGTTATTGTAATGGGCGGCGGCATTCTCGCTGCGCAATCAATCGACTCCATGTTCATCGTGCCGGGTTCGGTAAAACAAGAACCGGGTGAACTGATTTCGAGAGAACTACGGGATGCGAATGGAGTAACCGCCGCAGGTCTGATCATCTATTCGGATTTAAAAGGATTGTCGTACCAGTCATATAATGGAGTTGTTAAAGTTAATTCAGAGCCTGGAAAGGATTTTGTTTTTCTCTCGCCCGATGAAAGACTCGTTGAAGTGTATTGTTCAGGATATACGCCATTAAAGATCATTCTTAGTGAATTCGGCATAAAACTAAAAAGCGGAACAACGTGGTCGCTGCAGCTCTCCGGAAATAAAAAGAAGATGTTCGGTTCCGGATGGTTGACGGTCCGGTCAACGCCTGCCGGCGCAGAGTTTCAATATGAAATCGGAAAGGATAACTGGGTCAGCAAAAATCCGCCGTTCGATACGCTTTCACTTCCTTCCAACATTTATCCCGTCAGACTCACAAAGGAATTCTACAAAAGCATCGATGATACGATAGAAATTAAAACAAAGGAACGGATCAGTAAAAGTTACACCATGGAACGGCTCAAGGGTTTTTTGATCATTAAAGCTCGGGATGAAAACAATAAGGAGATTTCCGGTGCGAATATTTATCTCAATGGAAAATTATTGCCCGAAAAGACGCCATATTCAAAGAGAGTCACCGCTGACAACTATGCGATCAGAATTGAAATGGAAGGATACCTTGTCGACTCGGCTTCGGTCAAAGTAAGGGATGAAGATCATCCCGAATCGAAAGAATTCGTTCTCCGGAAAATCGGTATTGTCACGTTTAAAGGTACGCCTTTTTCTTCCGTCGTAAGCAGAGATGACCTCGGCAGGGAAACGTTGATTGGGACCGTTCCCGCAAACGGAGCTTTTGTTACGCAGATGAGACCGCAGGATTATCAGCTGATCTTTCGCTTGGGGAAGAAGGTGAAAAAATATACCGATCTGGATGTCAGCGAATATCAAGGCGATATGTATGATGAGGAACATTCCTCCCT
The DNA here is from genome assembly GCA_964596155.1 of uncultured Chitinophagaceae bacterium. GTDB lineage: Bacteria > Bacteroidota > Ignavibacteria > UBA10030 > UBA8401 > UBA8401. Next base: position 6,936 of record CAZQSI010000039.1, on the reverse strand, counting down.
CAGTGTGACGAGCGAAAAAATTGAAAAAACATTCTCGATCGAACGTACGGAAGGGAAGGCAATTCGGTGGAATTTTTTTGGCAACAACCGTCTTGCGCAATTAACGGACGGTGTTGAGGTGAACTCCGGTGTCACGCCGGTGACCTTGACTCCGGCGCTTGTCTCCACGGTGATCGGTTATCCCGTCAACAGTTCGTTTCAGCAGTCGTTTCAAAGTTTCCATCTGATTCTGGATTATAATCCGATCTCAATCTCAGTGAACGGATTTTCCAGCGAAGCGGAAAAAAAACTGAACGATACGTTATATTTTTCATTGGCAAAAATGAGTTTTGTTGATATTGAAGCTTCCTGGATGCCCGTGTCATTCTGGGAAAAAGTATATCCCTTTCTCGGCGCCTGTTATCTTTCAGGACGATTTGAAGGAACGCTGCAGTACGGAGCATACAGCTATCCCATCTCCGGCTATCAGATTACGAATGACGAAGAAACACGATATCACACTCCGGGAATCGTCGCCGGAGCGCTGGTCCGCCTCCCGGTGTTATCGATGTTCGATCTTGCGGAAAATGAAGGTTACATGCCTGATATAGTGATACGAATGAAATACAGACATTTACTTGATACGAAAGCGTTTCAATCGCAATTTTCCGTGCAATTCGGAGTTGCGATGCGATTGCCGTTTTTGGCGGGAGGATTTTAAATGAAACATTTCAAAGCGGCGGTAATTCTGTTCGGTTCATTGTTCTTCGCATCGTGCAGCAACGATATTCTCTACGATCACGCTTCTCTTCCTCCGGTTCCTCCGCTGAGAATGTGGGGAAGTGAAGCGGGAGAAGATTCGCTCCTGCTCTCCTGGTCGGATGTTAACGCTGGTGTATCTGAATATGTAATCCAAAAATCTTCGGGATTTTCATCGATCGATTATTCCACCACCTTTTCGGACATCGCAAGGGTGCCTGCATCGGCCCGATCGATCGGTATTGCATTTGTTCCGGAAGCAAATTCCGGAAGCGCACAATATACCGTCAGGGCGCTTCGCAACGGCGTGATGTCCAAACGTAATCCGATCGTGAATACGTCGGTCAGCAGAAATATTTTTCTGAACAAAGATCATGATATGGCCTTCACCGCTCAGCCGAACAATTCCGTTGCGGTATCGGGGAACGGAAAATTTATTGCTGTGACGAATAATGACGGTACGATAAAACTATGGGAAGTGATTGATTATTCCTTCGGTAATCAGCCGGTGCGAACCATTTCCCTCGGATCTGTGCAGGCCACTTCTGCAAAATTTTCGCCGAGCATGGTCTATCTGGCAACCGGTGCGTCGGACGGCAGCGTAAAATTGTGGAATCTGAGTGACGGTTCTCTTCTCTCGACATTGAACGGGCATACCGGCGGTGTATACGCGTTGGATTTCACTCCCGATTCCAAATATCTGGTCAGCGGAAGTTATGACGGCACGGCTGCTGTCTGGGATGTTCAATCACGGACAAAATTGTATTCCACTTCGAAAACTGCTCAATATGTGACTTCGCTCGCAGTGCATCCGGACGGTTCGGTATTTGCCATCGGAAATTCAGACGGAAAAATACGATCGTTTACACTTTCAACGGGTGCGGAAGCTCCGGTGATTTCCCACGGCACAGGATGGGTGTATGCTCTTGGATACCATCCGAACGGAACGCTGCTTGCGGGCGGCGGGAGCGACAACATCATTAAAATTTGGAACACGTCCGACGGATCGACCGCCAAGACGTTATCGGCGCATACAGGATGGGTGACCGGAGTGACATTTTCCCCGACGGGTAAATCGCTCTTTTCCGTCAGCAAAGATAAATCGGTAAAAATGTGGAACGTATCGGAAGGAACGGTGGTTAAATCTGTCACAACATCATATGAACAATCGGGTGTGGCGGTGAGTCCTTTTGGAAAAAATATTTATACCTCGAATTCCGCTTCCATTCAATATTGGAGGTATTCAACGTTGAATATTTCCGGATTCTGATTCTGCAGCTTTTTCCCGTCAGAAAATTCGTTACTTTACAGTACATGGATCGTCGTCCGGAGATCCGGACATTATTCTTTTAAGCATATCTCAATGGCAAAACGAAAAACAGACACGCCGCCAGCATCGGCATTGAATTCTACAAAATCACCGTTGGTGATCAAAGGAGCGCGTGTCCATAACTTAAAAAATATTTCCGTTGAAATTCCGCGCAATAAATTAGTTGTCATCACCGGGGTAAGCGGTTCCGGAAAATCGTCGCTGGCGTTTGACACGATCTATGCAGAAGGACAACGGAGATATGTGGAATCACTCTCCTCCTACGCCAGACAATTTCTGGAACGGATGGATAAACCTGACGTTGATCTGATTCAGGGAATGTCCCCCGCGATCTCGATCGAACAAAGGACCAACACAAGAAATCCCCGTTCCACGGTTGCCACCACAACGGAGATTTACGACTACCTTCGGCTGTTGTATGCACGGATCGGTTCGACGTTTTGTCCGGTCTGCGGCAGGAAAATAATTAAGGATTCCGTTCAAACTGCCGTCGACAAAATTCAGGAGTACGACGAAGGTTCCAAATTTTACGTCATGTTTCCGATGCACCGACATCAGGGGAAAACGATCAAGCAGGAACTCGACCTCCTGAAGCAGCGCGGATTTTTTCGGGTGGTTGTCGGCGGAGAAATTATTGATCTGAACGAAAAAAAATCTTCCATTCCCTCCAAAAGCGAGCTGTTTGTTCTTGTAGACCGGTATGTGTTGCGGAAAAAGGAAATCCAAAGCCAGCACCGGCTGGCGGATTCCATTCAAACCGCATTTGCAGAGGGGGACGGATATGCTTCGGTGATGAACCTTGAGAAGAAGGAAATTCTTCCGTTCAGTCAGCATTTTGAATGTCCGGTCGACAAGATTCGTTTCGAAGATCCGGAGCCTCATCTCTTTGCGTTTAATTCGCCGATCGGCGCCTGTCCCCGCTGCCAGGGATTCGGACGATCGGTCGGAATTGATATGGATCTCGTCGTTCCTGACCATGAAAAGACATTAAAAGAGGGAGCGGTGCTACCCTGGACAACACCGAAATTTCAGGAACACCTGAGGGATTTGGCACGGATAGCGTATGATGCGGGCGTTCCGATGAATGTTCCGTTCAGAAAGTTGACGGAAGAACAATTTAACATAGTGATGAACGGATACGGAAAAGAATTCGCAGGTATTACCGGATTCTTTAAGATGGTCGAAAAGAAAGCGTATAAAATTCAATACCGAGTCTTGCTGAGCAAATATCGGGGATACACAATCTGTGAAGAATGCCACGGCAGCCGGTTGCGCAAGGAGTCAATGAATGTTAAAATCAACGCAAAGCATATCGGCGAAATAGTTTCGATGAATATCGAACAGGCGGATGAATTCTTTAAAGCATTAACGCTGTCGGATTTTGAGTTGAGCATCGGAAAGAGAATTTTAGAAGAAATTCGGAAACGGCTTCGATACCTCGTCGATGTGGGGGTTGGGTATTTGACGCTCGACCGGCTTTCAAATTCTTTGTCCGGCGGAGAATCGCAGCGGATCAATCTCGCAACATCCATCGGTTCTTCTCTCGTCGGATCGATTTATGTCCTGGACGAACCGAGCATCGGACTGCATCCTCTTGATAATGACCGGTTGATCAACATCCTGAAGCGGCTGCGCGATGTCGGCAATACCGTTCTCGTGGTGGAACATGATGCGGATATGATGCGGGCCGCAGACCAAATCATCGACATCGGACCGAAGGCGGGAGACCGGGGCGGAGAGATAGTATTTCAGGGAACGTTCGACGAAGCAGTCAACGATGAACGGTCGCTGACCGGAAAATATCTTTCCGGAGCACTGAACATTCCCGTTCCATCGACGAGAAGAAAAAAATCGAAGCATGCAATCCGCGTGCTGAATGCCTATCAGCATAATCTTAAAAACATTGATGTTGAAATTCCGCTTCAATCCTTTGTCTGCGTCACCGGAGTCAGCGGTTCCGGAAAAAGTACGCTGGTGCATGATATTATCGGAGAGGGATTAAAAAAACGGCTCAACGGTCACATCGGCAGATTAAGCGGTGTGCATGATATAAAAGGCTGGGAAAGCATCCAACATATGGAGCTTGTGGATCAATCTCCGATCGGCCGTTCACCGCGATCGAATCCGGTAACGTATATCGGCGTGTTCGACGGCATCAGGGATCTCCTTTCCAAAACAACCGCGGCAAAGATTCGCGGTTATCAACCGGGATTCTTTTCATTCAATGTTCCCGGCGGACGATGCGATGTCTGCGAAGGAGACGGCCTGCAAAAAGTGGAAATGCAGTTTATGGCCGACCTCTATCTCACGTGCGAATCGTGTCAGGGAAAGCGGTATAAAAAGGAAGCGCTCGAAGTCCGGTGGAACGGAAAAAATGTCGATGATATTCTTGGCATGACCGTCGAAGAAGCAATCGCTTTCTTTGGAAAGCATCCGGATGGGAAAAAAGTGACCGGAAAACTTACCGTGCTGGATAATGTCGGTCTTGGCTATTTGCATCTCGGACAGGCGGCAACGACGTTGTCGGGGGGTGAAGCTCAAAGGATAAAACTTGCCAATCATCTCGTGGAGAAGAAAGAAGGACACACGCTTTTTATCTTTGATGAGCCGACAACAGGTTTGCACTTTGATGACATCACCAAATTATTGAAATGCTTTGATGCTCTGCTGTCGGCGGGGAACTCTCTGCTTGTGATCGAGCATAATCTTGATGTGATTAAGTGTGCGGATTATATCATCGACATGGGGCCCGGCGGCGGCGATAACGGCGGCAGGATTGTCGCAACCGGAACTCCGGAAGAATTATCAAAACAGGGTAAATCATATACCGGCACGTTTTTGAAAAATATTCTATAGAGTGGCACTCTATGTCCCTTTGGCTCATTGGGTTTTTGTTCATTTTACGAACTTTTTAACACCCACGTAAGCAGTTCCATTTACAAACCTTCTTATCAAAAAAATTACCGTAAAAAATCTCATTATAAACTCCTGTTTTTGTCCATTTTTGATGCTGTGAGAATGTATTTATGACAATTTTATATCTGATTTCAACAAAAGAATCAATGTGACAGCGGTAACTGATTACCCTTCAATATCAATCTCACCTTGTTAAATCTTACTATATTTCCTATATTCATTGACTAAAAGAAACATATTGGGCCCTTAGCTCAGTTGGTTAGAGCAGCTGACTCATAATCAGCGGGTCGCTGGTTCAAGTCCGGCAGGGCCCACCATTTTTTTTAAAGTATAATAATAAGCTAGAATCTTTCTGAACATGCTGATTTTTTTGTGAAAAATACGATTTTATCAAAGATAAAGAATAAAGAGGCGGTAGTCGGAGTTGTCGGTCTCGGGTATGTCGGGCTGCCGCTGCTATTATGCTTTGTTGAAAAAGGATTTAAAGGGATAGGTTTCGACACCGATCCTGAAAAACAGCAGAAGCTTTCCAAGGGCCTTTCCTATATAAAGCATATTCCAAGCGAGCGGATTGAACAATGCATCAAGTCCGGGCATTTGTATCCAACGACATCATTTGATGAAATATCACAATGCGATGCCGTATTGATTGCGGTTCCCACCCCGTTAAATAAAAACCGCGAACCGGAAATGCAATATATCGTTCAGACGTGCGAATCGATTGTTCCTCATCTCAGAAAAGGACAACTTATCGTATTGGAATCGACAACGTATCCGGGCACAACCGTTGAAGTGATGGTCCCGATCCTTGAAAAAAGCGGTTTAAAAGTCGATAAAGATTTTTTTGTTGCCTTTTCTCCTGAACGTGAAGATCCAAATAATCCTGCTTTCAGGACAGAAACGATTCCTAAGGTCGTTGGATCCACATCCCCCGACGGTCTCGAAATCGCAGAGTCGCTGTACAAACAGATCGTGAATACGACCGTTCCTGTTTCCTCAACGCAGGTTGCTGAAGCAACAAAATTGATGGAAAACATTTTCCGTTCCGTGAACATTGCGCTGGTCAACGAATTGAAAATGACTTTTATGAAAATGGGGATCGATATTTGGGAAGTGATTGAAGCGGCGAAAACAAAACCGTTCGGCTATATGCCGTTTTATCCGGGGCCCGGACTGGGCGGACATTGCATTCCCATCGATCCGTTTTATCTTACCTGGAAAGCGCGGGAATACGGAGTCAATACACGATTCATCGAACTTGCGGGGGAGATTAATACATCAATGCCCGATTTTGTCGTTCACCGGGCAATGGAAGTGCTGAATGAGTTTGGAAAACCTTTAAAAGGATCAAAAATTCTCATCCTCGGATTGGCCTATAAAGCCAATGTGGATGACGACCGGGAATCTCCAAGCTATTCATTGATGGAAAAATTGGAAACAAGGGGAGCGGTTGTTGAGTATCACGATCCGTATGTTCCGGTGATCAAGCCGACCCGCGAACATGCACACTTTGTCGGAAAACGATCGGTTGAAATTGATGCAACATATGATTTGATGCTGATCTCAACCGCTCATGATGTTTTCAAATCGATCGATCTGTTTTCCTTCAACACACCGGTGCTCGACACCCGCCATCTGCTGTCATCGACTCATCGGAATGTCTATCAAGCATAAGAATCTAATATTATGAAAATATCAATTATCGGAACAGGATACGTCGGATTAGTTACGGGAACATGTTTTGCGGAAACGGGAAATCATGTTATATGTGTTGACAATAATCCCGTTAAACTGCAAAAACTTCAGAACAAAGAAGTGACAATTTACGAACCGGGGCTCGAAATATTATTTCAGAGAAATATTCAACAAAAACGATTGGAGTTTACTGGTGATCTGAAAGCTGCCGTTCTCTCTTCCGAATTTATTTTTCTTTGCCTTCCCACTCCCCAGGG
>CAZQSI010000038.1:0-27199 GCA_964596155.1 uncultured Chitinophagaceae bacterium | reverse complement strand
ACACTGACAATCGTAGCGTTATTTCCCGAATTATTTGGTTCGGCATCAAAATTATTATACAGATCCTTCCCATCCAGCCTCATGTCTCCCCCGAAGTTCGAAATACTCATTCCAATCGTCAAACCGTTGAAATCGGTCGCATATTTAAGTCCGACATCCAATGCGATTGAACTGGCCGATTCATTCCAGATCCGCTGTTGTATATACTTTGCGGTACCGCCGATGGAAAACTTGTCCGTAAGATTTCGGGCATAGGATAATCCGATGGCAAGATCAGATGCCGTCCAGGTTTCCCCGCTTCCGTTTTGATTTATTTCTGACGTTAGCAGTTCTTCTCCGTAGTTTAATTGCGTAATGCTCACCCCCATTGCACTTCCGTCACCAAGATTCACCATTACGCCGACCCAGTCAAAATTTGTTTCTACCAGCCAGTCCGTGTGCGACACAATCACCTGAGAAAATCCCGGTTGTGAAATGGCGCCCGGATTGTAATACAATGCCGTTGCATCATTGGAGACAGCCACAAAGGCGCCGCCGGTCGCTATTCCCCGAGGACCGACTGCAATGCCAAGAAACGGCGCGGCAGATGTTCCGACTTTTGATTGCGTGAATGCCGGAGGCGCAGTCAGTATCAAAACCATGAACAGCGCGAGTAATTTTTTCATAGCTATCTCCCGAAGTGGGTCAAATATATGGAGAGAAATATTTTTTATTTAATGACGGCGATCTTTCCGGATTTTGTCCCGGCAGTCGACTCCAGGACGTAGAAGTACACGCCGTACGCAACATCAAGATTCTCTTTTGTCTTCACATCCCATTTAATCGTACCGTTATGCATTGAACCATCCTGGTACAGCGTGCGGATATGTTCCCCGCGCGCTGTATAGATTGACACCGTTGCTCCCTGAGGAACATTCTGAAACTCAATCTTCCGTTCGCCACGTCCGAATGTTCCGGCGGCAGGAGGAGTCTCGCTTGTTGATTGAACGACATACGGATTCGGCACCACCCGAATGTTGGAAAGCGACGGTGCTATCGACGATGACACCACTTTCGATTTTGTGCTTCTGAATACAAATTTGTCGCCGTTCCGGAATGGTTTTTTCGTCCTCAGTTTTAGTGTATCTCCCGCTCCGTGAATATAGACGGTATCTTTCCCTGTGGCGGATGACGTGAATGTGATGGTCCATGTATAAATCAAAGAATCTTTGTCATTCCGTTCAAAAAAGAGAATCTGATCAAGTGCCGAAACTCTCCCGACTGCCGCCGCTGCGGTATCCGGAAAATCAACCCAATAGAATTCTACCTTCTTGTTGCTCGTGATATTTCTGATTGTAAAGTTTGCGGGAATCTGAGGCAACCCATAGATGTTCGCCGTGGAGTCAATGATGCTGTTGGCAAAAATAATATTATAATCTGCTGCATTTCTGGTCGCTACTTCAGGAATATTGTCGCCGTCGATGTCGACATCCACCGGCGATAATGTGAATCCGTACGATTTTGCTTTGTTGCTGAATCCCGAAAGAGAATCGTCAATAACAGTCGCCCAGTCATTCGTAAAATACAGCTGCAAACCGTCAAAAATGTCGGTGTCCTGTGTTTCTTTCACATATGGACTGTTATTTAAGAACGGGCTTTTTGAAACAGGGAAATACCGGTACCGAATGTTGTATTTTTTGAGATTTAGCGTATCCAGCTGCAGATCGAACCTGCTTTTTGCCCTGATGGATCCTCGTTCATAATTAATAATATACTTGCTTGCAGATATCGGTGATCCGTCCGCCGCGGTAATCGTTACACTGGCAGAATCTAGCGCCTGACGCGGCAGTAAAGTCGTGATGGTATCGATTTTACCGGGGGTAAACGATCCTGTATAGTACGACGTATCTTTAACGCTGTAATATGTGGTTGTCGGAGAGAACTTCCCGCTGTCCCTCGTATCGCTGAACGAAATTTCATACACGCTTCCTGTTATCCTAGTATCATCGATGACATTGTAGAACACTTCTCCCGTTCCAAGAACAGAAGAACCTTTTGAGACTTTTGCTGAGGATGCCGGCGGTGTATATCCGGATACTTTTTTGCCGGGAACGACAATCGCCACATTCTGCGATGTTCCGCGGACTCTTCCCGCCTGATCAATGTCGATTTTCCATCCGTTTTCGGATGGGAAAATTCCCGTTACTTCGTCCCCTTTGTCGTACGCAACGATAACGTAGTAATATGTTTTCCCGTTGATCACATCGAAGTCTGTCGTATCGTGCAGCAGTCCGGTGTTTTTTCCAAGAAAATAGGTAAAGCCGGCCGCATCGTCAAAGATCGCTTCCGGCGCTCGGTAATATCCGCTGATGCTATCCTTTAAATCAAATTGAAACGTCGGTTTATATCCTTTGCGTACGCCGTTTGCATCCGTAACACCGAATGCATCATTGAATTCATAATCCGTTGCTTTATAAATCTTATATCCCTGAAAATCTTTTATCTTCAGCACGGGATCAATCGCATCTTCCGCTTTCCTGTCCCAATATAATTTCACATGTCCGTCCCCCGAAACCGCTGACAGAGTCGGTACCGGTTCCGGTGCAATCGGAAATTGATAGTTTGCATCATAAATTTTCTGCACGGTTTGCTTGTGCTTTAACAGGTCCAGAATATCATCTTCGCGCGAACCGCCGTTGCCGCCGCCGTATACCAATGCGAGCGAGAACCGTTCCGTCCTTTTCGACAAGAGCGGGAAATATCCTGATGCATAAATGAAGTCGCCGTCCTGACCGAATTCAGGTCTGTTGTTGACGATGGACCGCGGCACGGAGAAAAATCCGGGCTGCATTCTCTGCCACATCAATTCGTCATCGCCGAGCGGAACGTCATTCGCCGGAGTGAAATACTGAAAACTCGTTAAACCGATCTGGTCGGATTCGTCCACGTCGGTTGCGTCAAAATTCGGTTCGCCCGGATCCGGAATGCCGTTCTTTTCGCCCGCATCGGGTGAGGATGGATCAAAAATTCCGTCGGCACCGGTGTCATCAAAATTTATGTTCCAATCCCGGTCATTATCAATGCCGTCATCCCGCCGTTCATCCACCATGGAGAATCCACCCCCGTTGTTCACCGGATTGTATGATGCTTTATGAACCGGACGGAGAATATCGATCAGCGTTTTCGGCGGTGTATCGTCAGAAACTTTCACCTGACGGTAGTGGAGATAAAAATTTTCATCAATAATGCCGTCAAGGTCATTGTCGATGCCGTCATACGCATTCGGATTTATGACCTGAATGCCGCTGACGGTGATGACATTTCCCTCGGCAAGTTTTGTCACTCCCGGAGTAATGGAAACCGAACCTCCGCGTGTGTTGTAGGTTGCGGCAGAACCGCCGACAGTTACGACTGAACGTGTAAAATCATTTCCGATCAGAACTACCTTCGCACCTGCGGTAATTAATGTTGAATCAAAGTCAGTTGAAACAAATTTTGTTGTGGCCGGTGCACCGACGAATCGATCTACATCGCCGTCATTGTCAATTCCGTCGAAAGGATTGCCCGGACTTTCAAGAAATGCATAGCCGACCATGCCGACGGAACCTTGCCAGAATGGATTCCTGGAACAGTTGCGGTCATAATCGCCTGTGTAGGTAATGTTTTCGTTTACATCATAGAAAGACCAGTCATCGTCATATTCATTGAACATTTGGGTACCTGTGACACCAACCAGCGTTCCGACAATCATTCCAAATGTCGCGCGGTCATAATTTGTTGTGCTGGTATTTGTGATTTCATAGAGCCAGAAAATATTATCTTGAGCTAGGAACTGACTCCACTGCAATCCGCGGACTTTCACATCGAGACCCAAACCGCTTCGGGAAAGATTCGTGGAATCGGGTTTAAAGGCATATCCGACGCCGCCGACATTATTGTTTGATGCAAAATTGAATCGGACATCATTATTATCGTCCATGACAACAAAACTTTCCTGATTCGCACTCGCCCGTTTTCCGAAATAGCCGTTCCATGATCCCTGCCAGCCCGGATCAAATGCGTCGCCTTGCTTGTCCGGCCAGGAAAGTGGCCATGTAGATTTATCGTCACTCATAGCAATGCTTTGCTTCGCAGGATTGAAGTATCCGTTCACCGGCATGAATGTCCATGGCTTTCCGCCGCCCGATTTGTCATCCGTATCAAACACCGAGGCAGGACGCGACACCGGACTTGTAACGACCGAGTGGAATGAAAATCCGTCTTTCTTCACTTCTGCGCCGACAAGCAGAGAAACATCTCCGACATAACCGTTCGTCGAGTAAATCCACGCGCCGCGCGGCCGCGTATCAACCGGCTGGCCGATAACACCCCAGTTACCGAAGACGGTTTTTACTCTGTTCGCATTATGCACCGCTGAGCGGTAATATTGCGATCCGGATTGTGCGTAACTGATCTCTGAGCCGATCAGAAAAACAAAAATGAATAATAGTGCAAAATATTTTTTCATAAACAATGCCTCGGCTAGAATTCGATTGTCGTGCCTACTTCGATCCTGCGCGGTTCGGAATAATTTGTGGGAATCGTGTAATAATCTCTGATGGAGTTGATATACGGTTTTTGACCGGACAGGAGTGCATCCCGTTCGAATTTGGTTTCGCCTGCTCTGCCGGAATCGCCAAAGACGCCGGTTTCATTTTGAATGTCAAAGAGATTGTTCACACGCATAAACAGCGTAATTTTTAATGCATCCAAAGCGATGTTTTTATACATCCTGATATCCGTATTGAAATATGTTGGTTTGATTTCGGAGTTGGTCAGGAATACCGTGACATCTTTTGTCACATCGGGAGTGTACGGTGTGCCGCTTCCGAATTGGCTGATAAAACTTCCGCCCCATGTCGCTTCGGAGTATGAGAAAATTGCATTGATGGTATGCCGCTGATCCCACCCAAGAGGTGTCAGCTGAACTTCAGGCAGCTGTCCGCCGGCAACCTGGTTCCTTGCCTGATTTGGATCCGACGCGCTTCCCTTTGCAATTTGGAATGTGTAATCAACGCCGAGTGACATTCCCTGAGAAAAGCGTTTGTCCAGCGACACGATGAATCCGCGCACGAATCCGAAATCGCTGTTCACATATTTCGTATATGTCCGTGACGCAAAACCACCGCCGATCGGAATCTGATCCGCGCGCGATCCTGTAAGATTGCGGATGTCGCGAAGATACGCAGTGACGTCGATACTCATGTCGTCGGTTAATTGCTGTTGCAATCCGATTTCTCCGTTGATAGTCTGTTCGGGATTCAAATCCGCATTTCCTGTCGGCGCGCCGCGATGGTCGACATTCCCCGTTCCCTCGCCCACTTTGAAACCCGGATTTGCATAAAGCCTTTCGAAGTTCGGTGTCTGGAAAAAATGTCCGTATGAAAAATGGATCACGCCGCGGTCGGTAATCGGAAACGAAGCACCGAATCGCGGACTTACTTTTACTTTTGCCGAAGCTTTCTTATACCAATATTTTTTCCTGTCAGCAACCGTTTTGGACGGTTCATTTGCATCCTGGACACCATTGCCGTTATTATCAAAGAAGAGGTTGCTCAATTTTGCCGGAGAGTAAATGTTCGGATCTTCATCATCGGCAAGGACATTCGCATCCGGCTCGAAATAATCCACCCGAACGCCGATGTTGATGATCAGGTCCTTAAATTCCATTTTATCCTGAACATAGGCGGAAATTTCATTCGGCTTGTGTCTGTACTTATCGCGATACACCGACGTGTCGCTGTCGATAAACGTATTGATGAAAGGATTTGATTGCCCGAGTTTAAATGAGGATTGGCTGCTCACCGGTCGGAGCGAAACATCATCAAGAAAAATATTATGCTGCCGGATTTCTGCGCCCGTCTTAATAAAATGTTCGTTGGTGACCTGACTGCTGAGATCGAATTTCAGCAACCCCGTCGCCGTGGAACGTTGATACCTTCCAAGATCCGATCCTCCGGTGCTGAATGAGTACGAACTAAGCGCTCTTCCAAGATTCGAAAGATCCGGATGCGTATATCTCGGATCATTCGGATTTTCATAAAGATAATGTTTGTACGATTTGTCAAAATAGGAGCCGCCGAGAGTATAAAACGTTGTGGTGCTTAACGTATGCGTCAGCTGGAAAATTCCGGTGTAGCTTTTGGTGTAATCTTTTCCCTGTCCATCAGGATTGTACTGGTAATCCCTGTTGTATCCCTGAGATTCAACATCTTCATAAATACCTGTCATGTTAAATTTCAGGCCGGCGGATAATCGGATGGCAAGTTTTGCCTGCAGATACATTTTTTCGTTCCACCCCATCGGTACGGTTTTACCGTCACCTACGCCGTTTGCCGGGTTATAATATTTTTTAAACACGGTATATGCCGAATCGAATCTGTGTTTATTAATTGAATCCGCCTGAGGAGAAGTGACACTTCCGCCAGCAGAGACAGATGTATAATTGTTTCTGACAAAGATCGAATCATTGAAAAAATTCGTTCCAAGGATGTACGCCTCATCCTTATCAACCCGTTTTGCCACTGCCGAACTGGGGGTATAGGTGCGGATACCGTTCAGATATCCGCCGTAATAGATGTTCCTTCCGTTCAAATAGAGCGAAATATCTTTGCCTGCGAGCGGACCGCTCAAACTTGCTTCAATGTTTCTGATATTGAACGGTTCAAATTTTTCTATTCCCTTGAAAATCCCGGAATGATTGCTGAGAAAATCGCCGGCATATGCTGTAACGCTTCCCGAATACTTTTCAGCACCTTCGCGCGTGACGATGTTGACGATACCGGACATCGCCTGACCGTATTCGGCGTTGAAGGCACCCGAGAGAACCTGTAATTCCTGCACCATACTCGGGTTCACATCCACCACAGCACTTCCGTTGAACGCATCGGTCACGGGAACGCCGTCAATCCAATAGGCGGTTTCACCCGATCGTCCGCCGCGGATGCTTCCGGCGACGTTTCCTGCCTGCAGTCCGATCACCTGACTGATTTCCGTGACCGGAAGCTGTTTGATGTCGTCGCCGCCCACGACAGCAGTCGTTGAGGTAAGATCTTTTTGAACCAAAGGACGCTCAGCCGTGATAATCACTTCTTCGCCGATCACCGTTTCTTCGGACAATTTGAAATCCTGACGGGTGGTGAGGTCGGATGCAATTTTGATATTCGAATAACTCAACGGTGCATATCCGATCGATGAAGCGCGGATCGTGTAAGTTCCCGGCTGGAGATTCAGGATTAGATAGTTACCGTCAAAATCGGTCACGGCACCATAGGATGTTCCGACGAGAATAATGTTTACACCGGGTAGCGGTTCGCCTGTTTTTGCATCGGTCACCTGACCGACCACTTTTCCGGTTGTGCCGGCGTACAGAACATGCATGCAGAAAATGATGGAGATGAACAGCGTAACAATTTTTTTCATTCCAGTGCTCCGAAATGATAAGAGGAGAAAAATCGACAAGTTATTGTTCGTGAAAAACATAATTCTTATTGGCGCCGCAGCTTGCCCGAACTACAAGCGACGGCTTGAAATTTACGGAGGTGACCGGCGCTCCCGGTTTTTCAATCCGTTCAAGCATCTTTTTCACCGCCAGTTCGCCCATTTTAAACATCGGCTGATTCATGGTGGTGAGATCGAAATTTTTTGCGAGTTCTACGTCATCGAAACCGATAACGGCGATGTCGTCCGGAACATGGATGTTTTTTTCTCGGAGCGCTGCAAGGACGCCGATTGCCTGAATGTCGCTTGACACTACCAGTGCGGACGGAAGATCTGTTCCCCGTTCCAACAATGCCATCATTCCATGATATCCCGATTCGCGGCTGAAGCCGTCATTTCGTTCTTCGGTGCTGTTGATGATGAACTCTTCAGAAATCGCAACTCCTTTGGTCCGCAGCGTCTCCCGAAACGTTGAGAGACGCTCGCGAGCGGGGGCGCTTTTCAGATTAGCGTTGATCATACCGATCCGTCTGTGTCCGAGAGAAATCAGATGCTCGGTGGCAGTTCTGGTTCCTTCGGCATTGTCCACTCGGATGGAATCGAATTGCGGGTGAAAAGTATCGACAAGTACCAATGGGGTTTTAATCTTTAAAAACTCTTCGGCAAACCGTGCAGGGAGTTCCATGGAAAACAACAGCGTCCCATCCACTCTTCCTTTTCTCATCGAGCGCTGGAGATATTCTTCCACCTGCTTGGTATTCTTGACACCGTGAATGATCAAATCATATCCGACGGTAGACAGTGTTTCCTGAACTCCCTGAAGGACCTCGATAAAAAAATAATTGGTGAAAAACGGAATAATGGCACTGAGAGTGTTGGATCTTTTCCTAGCCAGCGCCTGTGCAAATGCATGCGGTTGATAGTTGAGTTTCTTGGCAACGGACATGACCCGCTGTCTTGTCTCGGACGTCACATTGGCGCTGTTGTTGAGAACCCTTGAAACCGTACCTATGCCTACATTTGCTTCCCGTGCAATGTCGTATATCGTAACGGACAAGTTAATCCTTGATGATTAGTTCTATGGAAGGGCTTTCAGAAAGTAGGGCTTAAATACAAAATTGTCAAGTGATTATTTCTTTTTCGGCGCAGTCCCCTTCTTCGTTTCCGCGACGGCTCGTACTTTTTCTGTCACTGCCTGCAGAATTTCTCTTGATTCGGAGTTCTGCACAAAGGCAACAACGGCAAGCCGGGAACGGTCAATCGCACTCTTTTTTTCCTTTAATTCCGCTCCGAGATCGGAGAATCGTTCATTAGTTGCAACAAAATACTCTTCCAACTCCTTGACGACGGCAGAAAGAGAAACGGAGCGTTTCAGATCGATTTTTCCATTTTTTTGCACCGCAATACCTTCCCCGGGCGTGATCATTTTCCGAACGACAAATTTATGATTTTCAATCCCGTTTGCACCTTTGTACAATACTTCGTCTTCCGCCAATGCGATGTGCAGCTTTAATTTGTCGCTTTTACCGGCGGATATTCCTTTTACTGTTACATCAATTTTATCACCGGACATTGTCGCTGCTGCACTGAGCGACACGGTTGTCGGAAGTTGGAGCTGCCGTTCAATGAGATCGGCATATAAATAGAATTTGGATTTTGCCATCAAGCGGTTTCCGCCTGAGGTGACGACATCCGTGCCGTTGATGATCGCGGTGGGAGTGCTGTTTACACCATAGAATGCTCCCCGCTCTTCCGCGCTGAGGTTTGACAGCGGATCGGGCAGAGGAATGTGAAGATGATATTCAAGAATTGCCAACGAAGCCGCATTGTACCGTTCGATTAAATAATCGAATGCTATATCGGCTGCCTGACAAGGTTTACATTCCGAACCGGTAAAGAGTTCCGCCAGAACAACGCGGTGATATTCATTGTTGGATAGCTCACGCTTCGGTCGTTTGTACTCTTCAGGAGAAAATTGAATCGCAGCTGCCTGACGTGCCACGATGATCGAATCCAGATTGCCGGTGGGAAACAGTTCGTTCTTCAGTTCGATCAATCGCTGGTAGAGTGATGACGAGCGGGAGGTCATCGATGCAAGAACGTACGAATCGAAAGCGCGCCTTTTTTTCCCGAGACGTTCTTCAACTTCTCCCAGTGTGGAGAATAATTCTGATTCTGTCGGTGACGCGACCGCAGTCGCTTCGAGCAAATACCGTTCGGCGTCGGTTAACCTCTGAAGATAAAAATAGGTCAGACCAAGTGCCGCAGCCGCTCCGGAACGTTCTTCAATGTTGCGGGACTGCGCAGCCTCATGCGCTTCGAGAGCATACGCAAGCGCGACATCGGTCAGCACACCGTTCCGTGCAAGACCGACTGCGATATTGCTTTTTGTCTTTGCCGCATCGGCGGAGACGGAAAGATAGCGGGCAATAGCAGCTTCATATAAACTGTCCCTCACTCCCGCCGCGGCAGCTTCGGCGATTCCGTTCACGACAAGCATTGAATCAATCACACGGATCGGAAGACTCTGTTTCGGAAGAACAATATTGGCGAGGACGATCCTCTGCATTCCGTCCCTCGTCTTTCCCGATTCCATTTGAATGAATCCATACTGCACAAAGAACGAAACAAATCTCCCGTCAAACTCCGCATTCTCTGGAAACAACGCGATCGTCTGCTGCTGCACCGATTCTGCCTCCGCGATCCGTTTCAACCGAAGCAGCGCCAAAGCTTTTGTATTGAGCAGCACCGGCTCTTCGTTTTGGTGCAGTGCGATGGCGGAATCGATGAAGACAAGGGCGGAATCCACAAAATATTTCCGCTGTGCCAGTTCGAAGGCAACGGCATGCAGAGCCTGTACCAGTCTGGAAGGATCCATCAGTTTCAGATAATTCCTGACCGAAACAAATGCCGCACTGTCCTTCTTCAAATTGACACATACCTGAAACCGAACAGCGTATGCGTTTGGAAGCATGGAGCTGGAAGGATGCTGCGCGATGAATGAGTCGATCGCGGATAATTTTGCCGAGTCATTCGGCAGTGACATAATTTTTTGAAACTCCAGCTGATCACCGGACACCTGCGACCATGCCATGGCCGATACGATACATACCATGATGAAACTTCGGATCATATATTACCTTTCGTAGTATTGGAACGTTTAGAATTCATAAATATTCGCATTGCCACACCGCTCACTCCGCAGACTGCGGCTCCGGTCAAAACAGCCGGCCTGGCGCCCGCATGCTCGGCAATCCACCCGATGCCAAACTGTCCGATCGGCGCAAACCCTTGAAAAACAAGAAGATATAGCCCCATCACCCTGCCGCGCATTGCATCCGGCGAACGACGCTGAATTGAGGCATTTGCCGTCGATATAAACATTACCAGTCCCATACCGACAAATATCAGACTGTAAATTGAAATAGCAACATTCGTTGAAATTGCAAAAATTGAGATGCCAACCACGAACAGGGAAATCCCGGAATAAATGAACCTGCTCGGCCGAATTCTGCTTTCAGAGCTTGCAACGATCACCGCACTGATGAACGCGCCTATTCCGACAGACATCATCAGATTTCCGAGACCAACGGCCCCGATATTCAGAATGCGGTCTGCGAAGATTGGAAGCAACACCGAATACGACCATCCAAAAACGGAGACAATTGCAACCAGTGTCAGAATCGCCATCAAAGGAAGATCGGACATTACGTAGGCGATACTTTCCCGCAGCGATCCGATGCTGCCGGACTTCACTATCGTTGCTTTGTTTTTATACTCTGCATTCAGCCGGAGCAAGACGACGATGACTCCGATAAAAGAACATGCATTGACAAAAAAACACCACTCCACTCCGAAGAGTGCGATAATCACGCCGCCGATTGCCGGACCGATGATTCGCGCGCCGTTGAATCCGGCGGAGTTCAATGCAATCGCATTCGCAAGATGTTCCTTACCGACAAGTTCAACAATAAACGACTGCCGTGCCGGAACATCGAATGCATTGATTGTGCCAAGCATAAACGCCAGCACACAGACTGCTTCAACGGTAACGACATTCAGAAAAACGATGACAGCAAGAATCAATGCCTGTGCTAGCGCAATACTTTGAGTAACGAGAATGATTTTTTGTTTTGAGTATCGATCGGCAATGGATCCGCCGTACAGCGCAAAGAGAAGCATCGGTACCGTATTCAGAAATCCGACCGTACCGAGCCACACAGCGGAATGCGTGAGTTGATACACCAGCCACGCCTGCGCCATTGTCTGCATCCACGTTCCGATGAGCGATAACATCTGTCCTGTAAAAAATAATCTGTACGAACGATGGGTCAGCGATCGAAACGTGGAGATTGAACTGATACGGTGAACAAGATTATTCATTTTGGTACAACTTGAATCGCAATGCAACGGCGGCATAGATCAAACCGCCCACGGTGTCGGCAAGAAGATCGTACGGATCCGTAGAACGTCCCGGCGTGAAACTCTGATGATATTCGTCGGACATCCCATATAAAACCACAAAACAAACAGCAATAAACAGTGAATGGCGTCGAATGAATTTCCAATCCTGATGAAAGAGTGCAACGTGTGAAAGCCAGCAGAGGACGCCAAAGACTGACGCATGAACTACTTTGTCTGTGAATCCCGGAAGCATTGCGATATTGTCCGACGGAATCGATGAGGCAATGAAGATGAACAAACACCAGGCAATTGCAGGAAACTGAAATTGAATGACGGAAATAATTTTTTGGTTCTCGTTCATACCCCGGTAAGTTCCTTAATGACCGTTGGAAGAAACGTAATGATGTCCCCCGCGACCATACCATGCTGTCCGATGGTGACCGCGGCTCTGTCCCCGGCACTTCCATGGATATAAACTCCGTTCATGCTCGCTGTCAGCGGCGAATTTCCCTGACCGAGCATCGATGCAATCACACCTGCAAGAACATCCCCGCTCCCTGCCGTGGACATTCCCGGATTCCCTGTGTCGTTCACAATGATTGTTCCGCTGCCGTCCGCGATGATTGTCGGAGCGCCTTTAAGCACGAGAATAACGTTATACGTCCGGGCGAATGACGAAGCATATTCAATTTTTTTTGTTTCGATCTCAACAGACGACACTCCGATCAACCTGGAAAATTCGCCGAGATGCGGAGTCAGGATTGTGGAATTCTTTTTCCTCAGCTTCAAAATTTCCAGATGACCGATCAGGGCATGAAGCCCGTCCGCATCAATGACCACTTTTTTCTTAACGGATCGGATGAGCCGGCGAATTAATTCCGCAGTTTCGGAATTCCTCGACATACCGCATCCAATGACCACAATGTCGCTCCATGCCGTCCTCAGGTCGATTTCCTTTGACGCAGAAAGAGCAATGGTCCCGTCGTTCGTTGAACGAAGTCCGACCGGCATCACTTCTTTCGTCCTTTTCGCAACTACCGGATATTCCGTTTCCGGAATTCCGAGAATCACCTGACCAGCGCCGCTTTTCATTGCCGCGTCGCTGCAGAGCAGAGCGGCTCCCATCATACTTTTCGATCCGGCAAGAATAAAGATTTTCCCGACTGAATGTTTATGACTGTTGAGAGGACGCCGCGGCAACGATGCAGCAACATCACGGCCTTCAATTAGACGCATGCGGAGGTTGTTTCGACCTTGGATTCGACTCCGGAGTGACAAACGATTGGCTACGGAATCAGGTATTCCAATGGCGGCAACGACGATTTTTCCCGTCCATCTCCCCGCCTGACCCAAATAAAATCCGGTTTTCGGATTTGACATCGTCACGGTGACATCGCTCTTGAACGCATCGGTTAATACTTCTCCGGTTGCGCCGTTGAGTCCAGTGGGAATGTCCACCGCCACTTTCACACAATGCCGCCGATTGCACCATTGCACGATGGACAAATATTTTCCTTGGAGTCTTCCCCGAAAAGATGTCCCAAGCATTGCATCGACGATCACATCAACGGAGCCGAGTCTCCTTTTTTTAAATGCATTATAACCGATTATCAGCAGATTTGAATGCTGCGGTGAGGTTAATCGGTTCCATTGAATCTGCGCATCGCCGCTCAAAGTGTTTTCCGACTCCAGATGTACTACCGTCACCATCCAATCAGCCTGCAGCAGCAAACGCGCCGCGACGAAACCATCTCCGCCGTTATTTCCTTTGCCGCAGAAGAACAATGCCCGTTTCTTTTTCCTGTCGCTGACCGCAATCTTTTGAACCTGATCGGCAACAGCAGAGCCGGCGTTCTCCATCAGTACGAGCGACGGAATGCGCAGTGTGCGGATCGCATAGTGATCCGCCGCCGCCATCTGTTCAGGTGTCAGTATTGTTCTCATAAAAATAAAAAACCGTCCTGCCTCTCTGTGAAGCGGACGGTCTGCAGACAGTAACAGATCGTTTAGAAGATCGACTTCATCAGATCCAAGATCAATGCCGGGAAGATACCGAAGAGAACAATGCCGATTCCGCAGATGATCACCGTGCCGTACGATACTTTGGAAATTTCGATTGCTTCCGCGGAGACAGCTTCCCTGAAGTACATATAGACCACAATTCTAAGATAATAGTATGTGGAAAAGAGCGACGTAAGTACGCCGAGAATCGCAAGCCAGGTAAGATTCGACTGGACTGCGCTTGCAAACAGATAATATTTTCCCACAAATCCAGCAAAGGGAGGAATACCGGTCAGTGAGAACATGAACATTGCCAGCAGTGCTGCAATGCCCGGATGACGTTTCGCAAGTCCTGCGTAATCGGCGTACGAAGTATTTGATCCGTCGGTCTTCTCCAGCATGGCAATAATGCCGAATGCACCGATATTCGTCAGCGCATAGGAAACGAGATAAAAGGCGATTCCCTGCTGACCGAGCGGCAACGCAGAGGCGATGCCGATAATCATATATCCGGCATGTGCTATACTTGAATAGGCGAGCATCCGTTTTAAATTTGTCTGCGACAATCCGAACCAATTGCCGAGCAGCATCGAAGCGGCCGCCAGAATTGCGAGAACGATAATCAACCGTTCATCCCGCATTGACATCGGAATCGAAAACGTGATGACAAATGCGGAAAACGCCGCTGCTTTGCCGCCGGTGGACATGAACGCCGTCACCGGCGTCGGAGCGCCTTCATACACATCCGGCACCCACATATGAAACGGAACTGCGGCAACTTTGAAACCGAATCCGATCAGTAACAGTCCCCAGCCGATGATATGCAGCGGATCGCCGAACGCCTGAGGATACATCGTGACAATACGAAGCAGATTTGTCGTTCCAGTCGTGCCGTAAATCAATGCAATGCCGTAAAGCAAAAATCCCGTCGCAAACGCGCCAAGCAGAAAATATTTCAGTGCTGATTCGTTGGATGATGACTTACTGCGGTAATATCCCGCAAGCACATAAAATGCGACAGACATCACTTCAATACCCAGAAACACGGTGATGAGGTCGGCGGAAGATCCGAGCATGACCATTCCCATCGTGGCGAGCAGGACAAGGACGTAATACTCTCCATAATGATATTGTTCACGCTCAAGATAAGGTTTTGCAATGAGGATTGATAAGAACGCAATCACCAAAAAAAGAATCGTGAAAAAACTGGCGAACCCCCCGACAAGCAGCATGTCCGAAAACGCGGTGGTGTTCATTCCGAATATCGAAACAGCAAAGCCGATGGATACAAGAATGCCGGCGAGACTAATCCAGAATACGGTGTTCGCGGAATTTTTCATGAGCGCGTTCGCAAGAAGCGCCGTCAGGGCGAAGACACCAAGCGAGAGAATTGGCGATGAACCGATAAGATCTGTCGTGGAAAAGAATTCCATAATAATTTTCGTTAATAACTAAAAAAGATGAACCAAAAGACAATAAAGAGCGGAATCAGAATCGGCAGGGAATATTTGTAGATATATTCCCCGAACGACGGCATGTCAATGTCGTGCTGTTCCGCGATCGCCTTCACCATGAAGTTCGGGCCGTTTCCAATGTACGTTACTGCGCCGAAAAATACTGCGGCCACGGAGATCGACTGAACATGCCGCCAATGTTCCGTTAACAACAGGGTCATATGCGCCGGGTTTTCTATGTTCAGATTAAATAATCCCATCGATGCCGTCAAAAAGTTCAGATAGGTCGGCGCATTGTCCAAAAATGCCGACAAGATTCCGGTTGCCCAAAAATATTGGCTGACCGACGTCACGCCGATCTTTGCGGAATTCAGCGTCAGCCAGTCGAGCGCCGGCATCATGGTGGCGAAAATACCAAGGAACAAAATTGCAACTTCTTTGATCGGGAGAAAATTAAAATCGTTCTTCTCGTGAATCTTTTTGTTCGTCGTATAGTACGAACTGACCGCGGCGATCACCATAATCGCTTCCCGCAGGAAGAGCGGATCCTGAATGAACACCGCCACAAGGATCGTCAAAAGAAATCCGACATTTACCAGTCCTTTGAACCTCGCCTCGCCCCCTTCCTCTTCAATCCGCTCCTGCACTTCCTCCGATCTCCTGCTGAAATTCTGTCTGTCAATAATAAAGAAAATCAATAACAGCGCCGATACGCAGAGCCACCAGAACACGAACAGATGCGTCGTCACCCAAAAAAACGGAATCCCTTTCAGATATCCGAGAAACAGTGGAGGATCGCCGATCGGTGTCAGCGAGCCTCCGACGTTGCTCACGATGAAAATGAAAAAGATAATATGATACGGCTTGATTCTGTATTTATTCACCTTGATGAACGGCCGAATCAGCAGCATCGATGCACCCGTCGTTCCGACAATGTTCGCTATCACGGCGCCGACGGCAAGCAGCAGTACGTTGTTGACAGGAGTCGATTTCCCGCGGAT
This sequence comes from uncultured Chitinophagaceae bacterium, assembly GCA_964596155.1. Lineage (GTDB taxonomy): Bacteria > Bacteroidota > Ignavibacteria > UBA10030 > UBA8401 > UBA8401. The sequence goes on along the minus strand of CAZQSI010000038.1, from coordinate 10,881 downwards.
GGAAATGTGAATCCCACCCGACACAACATACAGCGAACCGATCAAGATGATAAAGCTGAGATATTCATGCGCGGTGTCGAAGACTCTCGCAGCGTTATCCAAATTGATAAGGTAATAACCCACCGTTATCATTCCGAGCGGAATGGCAACCGCTGGATAATTTTTTTCCCACCAATGTTTACTAATCAGCGGTATCACTGCAATCGAACCGAGAAGAATGATAAACGGAAGAATCATGACCGGATCGACCGGTACTACCTGCCCGCTTGAGGCAAATGACAAAGAACTAATGGAGCAAACCAACATCACTATTTTGAGGACTGACTTCATTTTGAACCCGAACCTTCGCCAAATTCATTCATGGTTATAACGAGCGTACCAGCCGGTTTCAAAATGGAAGTGTGGAACAATCTTCGCCGCATTGTCAATCAATCTCACCGTTATTTAACAATGGAACTCGCCGGCGAGATTTTGCCGCTCTTGGCATCCTGCATCTGTGTAACGACCTGTTTTGCGGATGCGGCCGATGCCTTCAGGAATGTTGACGGATAGACGCCGATCCACACGATGAAGAGCAGGATCGGCACCAACACGGCAATCTCCCGTTTTCCAAGATCAATCAACGAACGGTTCTCTTCGTGAGTAATTTTTCCGAAAAATATCCGCTGCACCATCCAGAGCATATAGACTGCCGAGAAGACCACTCCCGTCGCAGCCGCGGCGGCGTACCAAAATGATCCGAGAAAGATCGAATTAAACGAACCCAGAAGAATCAAAAACTCGCCGACAAATCCGTTCAGTCCCGGGAGACCGATCGACGAAAGAGTGACGATAATAAATATTGTCGTAAAGACAGGCATCACTTTTGCAATGCCGCCGAATTGCGATATTTCTCTCGTATGCCGTCTGTCATAAATCATTCCGACCAGAAGAAAGAGCGCCCCGGTCGATAATCCGTGGTTGATCATCTGAATCATCGCTCCCTGTATTCCTTCTTCCGTCATCGAAAAAATTCCAAGCACCACAAATCCAAGATGGCTCACGGAAGAATAAGCGACAAGCTTTTTCACATCCGTCTGAACCATCGCGACCAAAGCGCCGTAGATGATGCCGATGACCGACAGTACGGCGATCAGCGGCGTGAAGTGGAATGATGCGAGCGGAAAAAGCGGCAGACAAAACCGGATTAAACCGTACGTCCCCATCTTCAGCAGAACCGCGGCAAGAATAACCGATCCGGCCGTGGGTGCCTGCACGTGCGCATCGGGCAGCCAGGTATGAAGCGGAAAGAGCGGTACTTTAATCGCAAAAGAGAGTGCAAACGCAAGAAACATCCAGATCTGCAATTCCATCGGAATGCCCGGAGCGATTGCATACAGTTTTGATAAATTCGTTGTGAAGTATCCACCCGGCAGAGAAGCGGCATAATATCCCAGCCAGAGGATCGCTATCAGCATCAGCAGCGATCCCGCCATTGTATAGAGAAAGAACTTCACAGCGGCGTAGATTCGTTCCTTCCCTCCCCAAATACCGATGATGAAATACATCGGAATCAACATCGCTTCCCAGAAGACGTAAAAGAGAAACAAATCGGCAGCCAGGAACACACCGAGCATTCCGACCTCAATCAACAGCATGAACGAAACATATTCTTTCAACCGATCGGTGATCGAGTCCCACGACGCAATGAGCGCCAGCGGTGTGATGAACGTTGTGAGAACAACCAGCAGCATCGAAATTCCGTCCACGCCGACGATGTAGGCAATGTCAAGTCCGGCAATCCAGGAATATTGCTCCACCATCTGAAGCTGAGTATTCGACGGATCAAACGCAGCATAGACAACCAGCGACAGAATGAACGATACCAGCGAAGCAGCGATGCCGATATACTTAATCAAACTCTGTTTTTCCCTGCTGACAAACAGAAGGACGATAATTCCGATGAGCGGTGAAAATAATGTATAGGAAAGAATGTTTTGCATAAAAAAACTTTATCGAAAAAATTCATCAGACGAGGCACAAACGGCGCCGCGCTGACGCCGGTTACCGAATGATGAGAAAACCAATAATAAATATGATTCCGGCAACGAAAATAACAGCGTAGCTCTGCACAACGCCGGATTGCACTTTCCGCAGCACGTTCGATGTTGCTTCGATGGCTTTTGCCGAATAATTCAGAGAATTGTCTATCACTTTCACGTCAAAAATTTTCCACAAAAACTTATCCGAAGTCTGCTTGATCGGCTCAACGATGACGGCATCGTATGCTTCATCGACGAAATATTTATTCCAGAGCAGTCTGTGGATACCCGAAAAGCGCTTCGCCGTACGCTCGGCGATTTCCTGCTTCTCCGTATAAATCTTCCAGCCGGCATACATCCCCAGCAGCCCCAGTGCGACCGATACCGCCATCAATCCGAGTTCCAGCGCCGCTGCATCATGCATCGGGAGCATCATTTTCCCGTTTGCCGCCGCAAACACAGGCGCAAGAAACTCTTCAAAATAATTATGGCCTCCCAGCACATGCGGAATGCCGACATATCCTCCAATGACGGATAGAACCGCCAACACCAGAAGAGGGATCAACATTGTTTTCGGCGCTTCATGCGGATGCACATGGTGATGATCGAACCGTTCTTTCCCGAGGAACGTCAGCGACACAAGTCTGAACATATAAAATGCCGTAATGCCTGCGGCGAGCGCGGCAACAACCCACATCCACGGGGCTCCGTCGGCATATGCTTTCCAGAGAATCTCATCCTTGGAAAAAAATCCGGAAAGGAGCGGAAATCCTGCGATGGCAAATGATCCGATCAGAAACGTGCGGAATGTCCAAGGCATATATTTCTGAAGTCCGCCCATTTTTTGAATATCCTGTTCTTCATGCATTGCATGAATCACAGCTCCCGAACCGAGAAAAAGCAGCGCTTTGAAAAATGCATGTGTCATCACATGAAACAATCCGGCGGAAAACGCACCGACGCCAACACCGAGGAACATGTATCCCAGCTGGCTGACCGTAGAATACGCGAGGACTTTCTTTATGTCATTCTGCACAAGGCCGATCGTCCCGGCAAAGAGTGCGGTGGCAAGACCGATAACGGCAACTATCTCCATGGTGGAAGGAGCAAGCGCAAAAAGAATAGAACTGCGGGCAACCATGTAAATTCCTGCAGTGACCATCGTCGCGGCATGAATCAGCGCTGATACCGGCGTCGGACCTGCCATGGCATCAGGAAGCCAGACATAGAGCGGAATCTGAGCGGACTTCCCTGTCGCTCCGACGAACATCAGCAGCGTAATCCAAAACATCGTGGTGTCGCCGACGGAAAATCCTGCCGCCTGTGAAAAGACGGAATCGTACGAGAGCGATCCGAACGTATGAACGATTAAAAACATTGCAAGCAGAAATCCGAAATCGCCGATTCTATTGACGATGAATGCTTTTTTTGCTGCGTCGCCGGTTGTTCCTTTTTCAAAATTCCTGTCATACCAGAATCCGATCAGCAGATACGAGCAGAGTCCCACCCCTTCCCAGCCGAGGAACATCAGCAAATAATTATCCGCCAGCACCAGACAAAGCATTGCAAAGATGAACAAGTTCAGATATGTGAAAAATCTCCAGAATCCCGCATCGCCATGCATATACCCGATGGAATAAAGATGGATCAGACTTCCGACACCGGTAACGATCAATGTCATCAATATAGAGAGCTGATCAATCTGAAAAGCGACATTCACGGAAAATGTTCCTGCGGCAATCCATTCAAACAGCGTGACAATCTGTTTCCGGTCGGCGGGCGCCGATCCGATCATTTCAATAAAGATCAGTACGGCAATGATAAACGGCAGCGCAACAGCGGCGGTACCGATGGCGCCGATGATTGACTCGTTCTTTATCTTCCGGCCGAAAAGTCCGTTGATAAAAAAACCGAGCAGCGGAATGATAACAATGAGCGGGGCGAAAGAATACATAATTGAATCGTCAAATTTACAAAATAACAAAAGGAAAAATTGGAAACTCTAGCTTCTCTATATTTACCATTTCAGAATGTTCAATTCATCCACGTTGACGGTCTGTTTATTCCTGAACAGCGAAATGATGATTGCAAGACCAACCGCCGCTTCCGCAGCAGCAACAACCATCACGAAAAAGACGAGCATTTGTCCCGTCGCATCGCCGAGAAATTGGGCGTATGCAATAAGCGTCAGGTTGACGGCATTCAGCATCAGTTCGATGCACATGAAGACGACAATGGCATTCCGGCGGACGAGGACTCCCAGCACACCGCAGGAAAATAAAAATGCCGACAACAGAAGATAATGTTGTAAAGGGATCATAACGTTTTACGGGACCAATTTTTTCTTTGCCAATAAGACTGCGCCGACAATCGCTGCCAGCAAGAGGAACGATGTCATCTCAAACGGAAACAGGAACTTGGTAAAAAGTACTTTGCCGATATATTCCACCGTTCCCATTTCGAGTGAGGCCGGGGACAATTCGGCGGCTGCAAAAGAATTTCCAAATCCGAAAATGTATAACAGTTCAAGAAACAATGCGACTGCGCCGGCGATCCCCGCATACATCCTCCGTCCCAAATGTTCAGAAAGCCGTTTATCATCGCCAAGACTCAGGAGCATGATCACAAAAAGGAACAGCACCATGATCGCACCGGCATAGACGAGAATATGCACAATGGCGATGAACTGCGCATTGAGCGTAAGATAGAGTCCGCCGAGGCAGAAGAAATTAAGGATAAGAAAGAGAGCGCTATTGACAGGATTTCGTTGCAGCAGCATCATGACGGCGGAAAACACTGTGACGCCGGCCAGAAAATAAAACACACCTTGTTCAAAAGTCATCGAAAAATCTGGGAATGATTAGCGTGAATGTTGAAAATCGACGTGTAAATATAAGGTTACTTCGCCTGATAAGCAAAATTTTTCGGCGAAAAAGCGGAGGATTCCGTGCGGATTCCCCCGCCGTCGATCTTCGTGGAGCGGAACGGCACAAAGAAGACTAAGCTATAATTTCGGCATCGGACCGAGGACATCCGTCGGCACCATATTGATGATCTTGCCGATTTTTGTCCCTTGAATTCCTTTTTGAATCTTTCCTTTGTCTCCGACAACAATAATCGCAAGATCACCGGTATCAATATATTTTTTTGCAACCCGCCGGACATCTTCTGCGGTTACTTCCATTATCTTGCCGACATAGTCATTGAAATAATTTTCAGGCAGCCCATACAGGACCATCTCCCCCAGTTCATTGGCAATCGAACTGACGCTGCTAAAATTATCCGGATAACCGAGTGCGAGATAATTCTTCGCTTTCGACAATTCTTCATCCGAAACAAGTTCTGACATTCCTTTCAGCTCTATCATAAATTCTTTCAGTGCCAAATCGGTCTTGTCCGTCTGCACATCGGATGCCGCGCTGAAGGGACCGGGAAGCGGTCTCATCGAAAATCCGGAACCGGCGCCGTACGCATAACCGTTCTTTTCCCGGAGATTGGAATTCAGACGCGAGGTGAATGACCCGCCGAGAATCGTATTCATCACGAGTATCGGGAAATAATCCTCCGTCGAACGGGCAGCCCCAACTCTGCAAATTCTTATGACCGATTGTGCCGCGTCGGGTTTATCAATCAGATAAATTTTTCTGCCGCTCACCTGTTTTGGTGGTGCAATTGTTGCAGCGGGAACAGCTTTTTGCTCCCAACCGCCGAGCACCGTTTCCAGCGTTGCAATGATTTCCTTCGCATCGACATCTCCCACAATCACAAGAAATGCATTGTTCGGTCTGTAATAGGTGGAATGAAATTTTTTCAGATCGTCCGCCGAAAACGAATTGATCGACTTTTCGGTTCCGGCTGTCGTGCGGCCGTATTGATGATCGTTTCCATACACCAACAGCGACGACGCGGCTGCTGCAATCACTCTCGGCTGGTCATATCCTTGCAGCAGCGATGTAAGATATTGTTTCTTCAACCGTGCCAATTCCTTTTCCGGAAAATCCGGACGGAGCAGAATGTCAGCGAACAGTTTCAGTGCGGCATCAAATTTGGATACGGTAGAGCGAAGGGTCACTCCGCTGGTGTGCAATCCTCCGAACGCACCGATCGATGCGCCGAGAAAATCGATTTCGTCGGAAAGTTCGAGAGATGATTTTCCTCCCGCCCCTTCATCCATCATTGAGGCTGTCATTCCGGCCAATCCGAGTTTCGCGGACGATTCATTCACACTTCCAGCCTGAATGACAAGATTCATTTGAATAATCGGCACTTCATGTTTTTCATACACAATCACCCGAAGCCCGTTGCCCAGGGTGAATGTTTGAATCGGATTGAGAGACAATGACGGGGTCGGACCAAGCACCGGCGGTGATGTCCTGTCCGGACCTTGTCCGAAGGTTATAACAGTTAGTGCACACAAAAGGAGTGTCACGGTTTTTGTTCTAAAGTGGCGGGTCATCGTTTTCATTTTCCCTCCGTGCTGACAACTGGAGAATTAACTGCTGCAAGTTCTGTTTTCCCTTTTGGTACGAAACTGATCACAACGCGCTCCCCCTCTTTCAAATAAGCGGCGGCAATCGTACTGATATCGGCGGGATCGACGGAAAAATATCTCGCCAAATCTTCATTAAAATAATCGGGGTTGCCCGTCAGATAATAATAATTGTTCAGCATGTCCGCTTTTGAATTATTGGATTCCAGCCGTTCAATGAAGCTTGCTTCGTATTGATTCCTGGCGCGCTCTACTTCGCGAAGCGACGGCGGCGTTTTCTTCAGCAGTGCTATTTCCTCGTTAATGATCGTTTCGAGCTCTGCAAGAGTATGTCCTGACCTCGCTGTTGCGGAAAGGATAAATTGAGAACCGAGTTTTGAAGATGCCTGAAATGCCGAAACATCCTGCGCCACCTGAAGATCGTACACGAGTTTTTTGTACAGACGGGAATTTTTTCCTCCTGTCAGAATCGAGGCGATAAGATCCATCTCCGCGTCGCCGGGAGTCAGCGCTGCCGGAGAATGCCACGCCATGTAGAGTCTCGGCAATTGCACTCTGTCCTCGATCGTCAGACGTTTTTCCGAATGCAGCCTCACGGCGGGCCTGTCCTGCTGCGGCACCGGCAATCCGGACGGAATTTCGCTGAACCAATATTCGACAGATTTTTTTGCTGAGGCAATGTTGATATCTCCCGCAATGGAAATACTGGCATTGTTTGGCGCGTAGTAGGTCCTAAAAAATTCTTTCACATCATCGAGCGATGCCGCGCTGAGATCCGCCATGCTGCCGATCGTCGGCCAGCTGTACGGATGGGAACCGGGATAGAGCGATTCGAAGATCATCAGAAACGCATAGCCGTACGGTCTGTTTTCATATGACTGACGCCGTTCGTTCTTTACAACGTCGCGTTGACCGTCAAGCTTTTCCTGGCTCATATCATCCAGCAGATAACCCATCCTGTCGGAATCCAAAAAGAGCGCAAGATCGAGTGCATTGCTCGGAATGTCTTCATAATAATTCGTCCGGTCGACATTCGTCGATCCGTTGTTGGATCCTCCGGCGGCTTCGAGCCATTCATCAAATTTTCCCTCGGGAACATTTTTCGATCCTTCAAACATCAGATGTTCAAAGAGATGAGCAAAACCTGTCCTTCCCGGTTTTTCATGTCCCGATCCGACATGGAACCAGGAGTTGACGGTAATGGTCGGCGTCGACGAATCCGCATGGAGAATCACATTCAACCCGTTCGGCAGTTTGATTTGCTCAAACGGAACATCGATCCTCACTCCCTGCGCCGACGCAGTGCAGGTGATCAGCAGGATGAATCCAAATATTTTTCGCATTGCGATCCTCACGTCATAAAAATGTGAACAGATTTAAAGTGTGTAAAAGTAGAATATTTAATTCTGAAAGTAAAGCGACAATCTTCCCAATATTTCCATCTTAATCCGGAGGTCACGATTCGCGGGTCTAAAACATACCCGGCCGCACAATGGATCTTCATTGCCTCTCAACTCTTTTTGCCTTACTTTAATTCACACACATGTTCAATGATTTATCACCGGAGTATGTATGAAATTATTCAATTCTTTTCTATTCATGTTGTTGATCCCGTTGTTCGCAGTAAACGCTCAAACGATGCGTCCGATGCAGCTGGAGGATATGTTTTCCGTTCGCCGTGTCAGCGATCCTCAGGTATCGCCTGACGGTAAAACCGTTGCATTCGTCGTTGGCGTTGTCGATATAGCTTCCAATACTGTCAATAATGACATCTGGCTTGTTCCTTCTGCCGGAGGAGAAGCGAAGCAGTTGACTCATTCACCGAAAACAGACCGGCATCCCCGCTGGTCGCCGGACGGCAAACGCATTGCGTTTGAATCAAACAGATCTGGCTCCATGCAAATCTATGTCGTTGATGTTCAAAACGGTGAAACACGTCAAGTTACCGATTTCTCCTCTCAGGCAAGCGGCGCCATCTGGTCTCCCGACGGCACGATGCTTGGATGCGTCTCTTCCGTCTTTCCGGAATTTTCCGACAAATCGTTTCCGGAAGCCGATGCATTGAATAAACAGAAAGAAGAAACCAGAGCGAACAGCAAAGTGAAAGCAAGGATTCTCACTCAATTGTTGTACCGTCATTGGGACAGCTGGGTGGACGGAAAACGGCAGCACATTATCGTTATCAATGCTGATGGAACCAATCCGCGTAATGTCACCCCGGGCGACCGGGATGCGGTTCCTACATCATCGACATTTTCAACCGGGGACGATTTTTCTTTTTCTCCGGACAGCAAGGAAATCGCTTATACTGCGTCTCCCGTTCCTGTCCGTGAAGAGGCCTGGAGCACAAATCACGACATCGTAACCGTTAACATTGCCAGCGGCGCCCGGAAGCAGATTACCGTCAATCCCGCCGCCGATGTTTATCCGCAATATTCTCCCGACGGAAAATATATTGCATATCGAGCTCAGACCCGGGCGGGATTTGAAGCCGACCGCTGGCAATTGATACTCTATGATAGAATAAAAGGAAACACAAAAAGTCTCACTCCGTCATTCGATACGAGCGTGGAGGAATTCATCTGGGCGCGGGAGAGCAAAACACTCTATACCGATGCATCCGAAAAGGGAAACAAACCGCTCTGGTCGATTAGCATCGACGGAAAAATTACGAAAGTGTTCGACAAAGCGTACAACGGCAGCGTCAGAATATCAGCCGACGGAAAAAAATTGACGTTTGTGCATCAAACAATGACCCGCCCTGCCGAAATCTGGAATGCCGACGCGAGCGGAGCAAATCCGAAACCGCTGACCAAGCAGAATGAAAAACTCTTTTCCCATATTGAGTTCACCGAACCGGAATATGTGTGGTACGACGGTGCGGATGGAACAAAGATCCAAATGTGGATCGTGAAACCGCCGTTCTTCGACGCGTCAAAAAAATATCCGCTGGTCTATTGGGTGCACGGCGGACCGCAGGGAGCGTTTGGAAATTCGTGGTCAACTCGCTGGAATCAACAATTATGGGCAGCAGAAGGTTATGTGCTTGCTCTTCCCAATCCCCGCGGCTCGACAGGATTCGGACAGAAATTCACCGATGAAATCTCGCGCGACTGGGGAGGAAAAGTGTACGTCGATGTCATGAACGGCGTCCGTTACATGATGAACCTTCCGTATATAGACACAGCCAGAATGGCTGCAGCTGGTGCCAGCTACGGCGGGTATATGATGAATTGGATTGCAGTGCACGATCATCCGTTCAAAACACTTATCAATCACGACGGCGTTTACAATTTTTATTCCATGTACGGCGTCACCGAAGAAACCTGGTTTGATGAATGGGAACACGGCATCCCGTGGGAAACTCCGGACTTCGATAAATTTTCGCCGCACAAATACGCTCAGAATTTTAAAGCACCGATGCTCATCATTCACAATGAGCTCGACTACCGCGTACCGGTGGGTGAAGGATTTGCATTGTTCACAACGCTTCAAAGGAAAGGAATTCCCTCGAAAATGCTCTACTTTCCGGATGAAGGTCACTGGGTGTTGAAACCGCAAAATTCCGAACTTTGGCATACGACTATTTTCGACTGGCTGAAAACATACTTGAAATAATCAGATGAATTTCACCGAGACGATTCGAAGCATTCAAAAAAAAACCGGTTCACTGCTCTGTGTCGGACTCGATACCGACAGGCAAAAAATTCCGGCACACCTCTGGCTGAAAAAAAGCGATTTGTTGGAATTTAACCGCCGGATCATTGATGCGACGAAGGATATCGTCTGTGCGTATAAAATAAATTTTGCATTCTACGAATCAATGGGGAAAGAGGGATGGACGCTTCTTGAAAAAACCCGATCGCTCATCCCTTCCTCTATCCTCTCCATCGCCGACGCCAAGCGCGGCGATATCGGAAATACATCCTCCCAGTATGCTCAGGCAATTTTTAATGACCTTGATTTCGATTCGGTCACCGTTGCCCCTTACATGGGGAAAGATTCAGTCCAGCCCTTCCTTGATTACAAACGCAAAGGGACGTTTCTGCTTGCATTGACATCGAATGAAGGCGCGTTTGATTTCCAATATAAGCCAGTCGGTTCGAAGAGACTGTTCGAAGAAGTCGTTTCTGTTTCACAACGGTGGACGACACATCACAATCTCGGTTTCGTCGTCGGTGCCACCAAGACGAATGATATCAGGGATGTCCGGCGTCTTGCTTCCGGCCATCCCTTTCTCGTCCCCGGCATCGGGGCTCAGGGAGGAAGTGTTGAGGACGTCGTCAAATATGGCTGCACGGAAAACGGTGACGGCGTTATCATCAATGCCAGCAGAAGTATTTTATATGCGTCGGGGAAAACGGATTTTGC
>CAZQSI010000037.1:8712-27409 GCA_964596155.1 uncultured Chitinophagaceae bacterium | reverse complement strand
TTTCCTGCGTTTGCGGGAATACCTTTGAGACCCGCTCGACAATGGGCAACATCCATGTCGAAATCTGCTCTGCGTGTCATCCGTACTATACCGGGAAGCATAAACTGCTTGACTCTGCCGGTCGTGTTGAGAGGTTCAACAAGAAGTATGCGAAGAAGACCGCGGCGCCAACAGCATAATTAACATCACCATAGAATGTTGAGAGTGTGAAAACGGAATAGTTCATCTGAACATTCCGTTTTTTTATTTTATTTGGTTGGCACCGCAGAGATCGCAGAGAACGCAAAGAGTGGTCATGGACCTTAATTCAATAACAGAAAAAGTTATCGGGGGCTGTATTGAGGTGCACAAAAATCTCGGCCCCGGTTTACTGGAATCAACGTATGAAGAGTGCGTTGCATACGAATTAGCGCAATCAGGGTTATTCGTAGAAAGACAAAAAGAACTCCCTGTTATTTATAAGAAAATAAAACTTGATTGTGGATATCGATTGGATTTACTTGTTGAGCGGGAAATTATTATAGAGTTAAAGTCAGTTGAATCATTGCTGCCGATTCATGAAGCACAAGTGTTAACGTATTTAAAACTATCCGGAAAACAGATAGGTTTATTGTTCAATTTTAACACCAGAGTTTTGACGAAGGGTATGAAGCGATTCGTCAACAATTTTATTGAATAACTCTGCGAGTTCCGCGTTCTCTGCGGTGAAGTTTTGCAAACCGTAGCACCTGAAAGGATTGTATGTCCTCACACATCTGTCTCTTCGAAGATATTTATTACTCCCGGCTGCTTCCCCTGGTCTATTTCCGTCCGACATTTAATCTGCGCTGCGGGATTTTCTCGCTAAAAGAAAAAGTTCAGCACGCATTCCCCGATGCATCGGTGAGTCTGCATTGCCGGTCATATCTTGCGGACTACATGCGGTTAAGAAATCCCGGTCATGACGTCAACGAAATATCCGGGAAGGAATGCCTGTTCATCAACGGTCGTGCGATTGTGGATGAGAAATTCGTCAAAGCGATTCAGATGAGCGGCGGACCGGATATTGTCTATGTTATGAATGAATCGGTGGTGGCTGCTCATGTGAGCGGAAAAAAACTTCAGATGTTGAAAAGCCATATGAACCGGCTGCTTTCCATTTCCGATTTCGACGGAATGACAGTCAGGCAGGTGAGTGTGACGATGATTAACTATCCGTGGGATTTGGTTAAACATAACGGCGATCAAATACGGTATGACTATTCGCTGCTCGCTCCGGTGAAGGGGAAAAAGAAAATATCGAAAACGTTCCCAGGTACCCATTTGTTGAATGCAAAAGATATTACCATCGGACCGGGATCAGTCATAAAACCGGGAGTTGTGATTGATGCAGAACAGGGACCGGTGTATATCGGCCGAAATGTTCAGATCATGCCTTTTTCGTCGATCATTGGTCCTGCATACATCGGCGACGGATCAATCGTTAAAGTCGGTGCTAAAATTTATCATGACTGCAGCATCGGACCGGTCTGCAAGGTGGGTGGAGAAGTGGAATCAACGATCATGCACAGCTATTCGAACAAACAGCATGATGGATTCCTCGGACATTCCTATCTCGGCGCATGGGTGAATTGCGGCGCGGGAACAGTCACAAGCGATCTGAAAAGCAATTACAGTTCGGTAAAAGTTTCGGTGAACGGCGAGCCGATCGACAGCGGAATGCAGTTTGTCGGCGTCACGATCGGTGATCATTCAAAAACGGCGATCAACTCCACGTTCAATACGGGCACAGTGATCGGCGTCTCTTCCAATGTTTTCGGTACCGGATTCCCGCCAAAATATGTTCCTTCGTTTTCCTGGGGGGCGGCAGGGGAAACATTTACCACGTATAACATTGAAAAAGCGATTGCCGTTGCCCGTAAAGTGATGGAGCGCAGGAACATCGAGCTGAGCGATTTTGAAGAGACGCTGTTTAAGAAAATATTCGAATTAACAAGTGACGAACGGAAAAAACAGGGTATGCCGTTCTAGTATCGATTACCGATGCCGGAGGATGAAGGAATTTCTTGACTAACGGAAACTAATGATGGAATCAAAGCAAACGACGGAACTCAGAGAAGATAAAAAACAACTTTTCAGCGGCGTACGGGGAACATCCGTTAAACTGCTGAACCGGGTGGAACGGACGGACTCCTACCTTGACAAATTGCTCGAGGCGGAATTACGTTCAGGCGAATTGAATGATTTTGATAAGGCATTGCTGATGGAAATCGTTCACGGCGTTCTACGCTGGCAATCGAAACTGGATTGGGTGCTCAACGGCTTTTTCCACGGCAATTTTGCAAAAGCGGAAGTGACCGTCCGCAATACGCTTCGCGCTGCGCTCTATCAAATACTCTTTCTTGATAAAGTTCCCGATCATGCGGCGGTCAATGAAGCGGTTGAATTCATGAAACGGATCCGCAGCGATAAGGCGGCTGGATTGGTGAACGGAGTATTGCGGAACATTATCCGAAATAAAGAGGGGATCCATTATCCCGATGTTCAAAATGACGCAGCGTTATATCTCTCCACCATGTATTCATTTCCGCTCTGGATGGTGAAGCGGTGGATGAATCGATTCGGATTTTATGAAACGGAAAAACTGCTCGAGGCGCAGAATCAAAAACCGGGTTTGACCCTTCGCGTTAATACGCTGAAAACATCGGTCGAAGATTTTATGAAGATGTTCGACCTGCAGAATATTTCGTACGATCGGTCGGGATTGCTTCCGTCGTTTCTCCGGACTTCGAATCTCACGAATATTTCGAATTCGGAAATATTCCGCCGCGGATTTTTCACCGTTCAGGATGAAAGCGCCGGCCTTGCCGCCACGTTGCTGAACGTCCGGCCGGGAGAACGGGTCATCGATCTCTGCTCCGCACCGGGAGGGAAAACGACCTTTTTCGGCGAAACAATGAAAAATGAAGGAACCATTATCGCCGTGGACAAATATCAAACCAGACTGAATCTTGTCAAAGCGACCTGTGAGCGGCTTGGTATCACCAATGTTCATTGCGTTGCCGAAGATGCCACCGAATTCCAAACGGAACCGGCGGACAAAATATTGATCGATGCGCCCTGTTCAGGCCTCGGGGTTCTCTCCAAAAAACCCGACATCAAGATCAAACGGGAAATGAGAGACATTAACGAAGTGGTGAAAATTCAACTGCACTTATTGAATAACGCCGCGTCAATATTGAAGCAGGGAGGGGCAATCGTGTACAGTACCTGCACCATCGAGCCGGAAGAGAATTTCGGTGTCGTCCGACAATTCCTTCAGACCCATCCGGAGTTTTCCGTCGATCATGCTTCGCAATACATTACGGAACAACTTATATCGGCAGACGGATTTGTCGAAACATATCCCCACCGGAATGGAATCGACGGTTCATTTGCCATTCGTCTCGTCAAAGACTGACATTCACAAGCAAGCTTTCAGGAGAATAATTTCCGATGAATTATACCGCATTGTTAACAGCAGAGATAGAACGGATTCACACTGCGAATACCTACAAATTCGAAACTGCGTTTACGACCCCGCAGGCAGGAGAAGTTACTGTGGGTGGGAAACAGGTGGTGATGATGGCGTCGAACAATTATTTGGGAATGTCGAATCACCCCGTTGTGAAAAAAGCAGCTATCGACGCGATTAAAGAATACGGATACGGAATGGCTTCCGTCCGGTTTCTCTGCGGTACGCAGTCCATTCATCTCGATCTTGAAAAAAAGATTTCGAAATTTGTCGGCACGGAAGATACGATTCTGTTCTCGTCTGCATTTGCGGCAAATAATGCATTTTTCCCGTCCCTGCTGAATGAAAAACTCGGTTATGACCGGTACCGAGACGTCATCTATACCGACGGATTGAACCATGCCAGCATTATCGACGGAATGCGTCTCTGCAAATCGGAAACGACGGACAAAAAAATCTACAGGAATAATGATATTGGCCACCTTGAGCAGCTGCTGCAGGCGGATGAACATGCCGATTATCGGTTCAGAATCATTGCAACGGACGGTGTGTTCAGTATGGAAGGAAGTTATGCGCGGATTGACCGCCTGGTTGACCTTGCCAAACAGTATCATGCCATCCTGTTTGTTGACGACTGCCATGCAATTGGCGTAGTCGGAGAGAGCGGACGGGGAACGCCGGAAAAGTTCGGCGTGCTGAAAAAAATAGATGTATTAACGGGAACGCTTGGAAAAGCGATCGGAGGTGCGCTGGGAGGATACATCAGCGGAAGCAAATCGATGGTGGAATATCTCCGTCAGAAATCAAGACCGTACACATTTTCAAATTCGCTTCCTCCGCCGATTGTGATGGCCAGCATCGCCGCATTCGATCTTCTCTCGAAAGATCGATCGATTGTCACTCGGCTTCATGAAAATACGGCTTATTTTCGAAAAGAGATTTCTGCTCTCGGCTTTACCATTCTTGAAGGAGACCATCCGATTGTTCCCGTCATGCTCGGCGATGCTTCCGTCGCTCAGGAAATGAGTAAGGCGCTGCTGAAAGCAGGAGTTTATGTGAAAGGATTATGGTTTCCGGTCGTTCCTCACGGAGAGGCCCGGCTGCGTGTTCAGATATCGGCGGCGCTGTCGAAGAAGAATATTGACCACGCTCTGAATGCGTTTGAAACGGTCGGGAGGAAGATGAAACTGATTACACCCATTCGATAATCGCTATCCGACGACCGATGCCGCACTCCAAACAACGATATCTGTTTATTGATCTGCTCAGGTTTCTTGCCGTCGTGTTCATGATTCAGGGTCATACATTTGAAGCGCTGCTTGATTCGGATCTCAGAACGCATACGTTATTTTACATCCATGATTTCTTCCATGGATTTGTCGCGCCGATGTTTCTCTTCGCATCAGGCGTCGCCTTCGGAATCGCGACGCTCAAGAAATGGGAAGAGCACACTGCACTAACCAGACATGCAGTGAGACGATTTGGAAAGTTTTCGGGATTGATTGTTATCGGCTATGCGCTTCACCTGCCGTATTTTTCCCTGCAGAAGATTTTAAATGAAGCAACGACGGCGGAGCTCAACGCTTTTTTTCAGGTCGATGTGCTACAGTGCATTGCTGTGACGCTGATAGTGCTGCAGACGATGGTGCTGGTGTTAAAAAAGGAACGCCGGTTTATCCTGGCAACATCGTTGCTTGCGGTAACGGTGATGCTGCTGTCGCCGATCATCTGGTCGATATCGCTGACTGACGCACTTCCTCTGTGGGCTGTCTCTTACTTAAATGCGGAAAATCATTCTTGGTTTCCATTGTTTCCCTGGTCTGCCTACATTCTGTGTGGAGTGGTCTTTTCCTCTCTTTTCCTGAATGCAAAAGAACACCAGCAGGCGGTGCAGCTGATGCAAAAGACGGTATCGTTCGGCATTATTCTGATGATCGGTTCTTTTATAGCGGTCAATATTCAGACGAACATCTATCCGCCACATGACATTTGGAAAGTTAATCCGCTGATTGTCTCAGCCCGGATAGGTTTTGTTCTTCTCGTAACGAGTGGTGTTTTTTTTGCAGAGCATGCTTACAACATCGCACCGAAAATACCGCAAATTATGGGACGGGAATCGCTGTTCATCTATGTCGTGCATCTTGTTATTATCTACGGGTCAGTTGTGAATGACGGATTAAAACAATCAATTCCTCAGGATTTGTCCGTTATCGAATCGGGAGGTGTTTTTGTAATTGTCTTCACAATTATTTCTCTGTTTACATACGGGTGGTATTTTTTTAAGAAGCAATTTGCCGCAGCAGCAATGTCCGCACGAATTGCACTGGCGCTGACATTTATTGTATTATTTTTAATCCGGCCATATTAATGGAAAAGCAAAAATCACGTTTTGTCTATATTGATCTGCTGCGCGGCTGGGCCGTGATCGTCATGATAGAAGTGCACGTCTTCAACGCATTTCTCACACCTGCGATAAGAGATGAAGCCTGGTTTAAGGTGCTGAATTTTGTTAATGGACTTGTTGCTCCGGCATTTTTGTTTATTGCGGGATATTCCTTTGTATTAATAGCACAGCGAAAATGGAGTGATTATCTTTCATTCAATAACGTATTTTGGAAACAGGTCGGCAGATTAGGTCAGGTTCTTCTTGTCGGCTACGCTCTTCACTTGCCGTTTTTTTCCTTTGAAAAATTGACGACTCTTTCCTGGAACGAGTGGTCCGTTTTCTGGAAAGTGGATGTTCTTCATGCAATTGCTGTTTCATTGTTTGCACTGTTGCTGTTTGTCCTGTTATTTCGAAAACCGAAACCATATTTTATGGCGGTGACCGTGCTCGCAGCGGTGATGATTTTCGGTTCACCGTGGATGTATGACCGGAACATTGATCATCTGCTGCCGGAACCGGTTGCAAATTATTTCACCGCTGCTCATCGCTCGCAGTTTCCGCTCTTTCCCTGGATGGGATTCGTATTGTGCGGAGGGTTGGTATCGCAGCTGCTTGTCTGGTGGAAGGAAACCATTTCCGAAGAAAAAATATTTTTCCGTTTCTTTTTAGCAGGGATCGGTCTTATTCTGATTTCGCTAGCCGCCGATCTGATGCCCGTTATGATATTTCCCGAACATAATTTTTGGAGAGCAAGTCCGGGATTCTTCTTTATGCGGCTCGGCATCGTGATGGTTTTGCTTGCGTCGCTTTGGTACTGGGAAAAAACAGCCCGCTCCGGCCAATCGATGGTGAGTGTTGTCGGCTCGGAATCGCTCCTCGCTTATGCCGGTCATCTGCTCGTCATTTACGGATTGTTCTGGAATAATAAAAGTCTGGCGTTTATCATCGGAAAGACCCAAGAAGTACCGGAAGTGATTGTCATGACGATTCTCTTGATAGCCGGAACTGTTGCAGCTTCATATGTGTGGCATCGCATCAAAAATTGGAGTATGTTTTACGCACGGGTGCTCATGTATTCTATTCTCAGTATTGTGCTTTATGTATTTTTAACGAAACCGATGTAATATGGAAATTATTCTGTTAGTGACAGGTCTTGCTGCTGGTGCGGCCATTGCGTGGCTGGCAGCCCGTGCGATGTACAAAACACCCACTCCGTTCTCGAAAGAGGAATTTGATGCGGCAGCGTCCGAACTTTCCCGGTTACGGATCGAACAAGCCCAGATTCAGGAGGCAAAACATCATATCGAGCAATCGTTGAACGATTCGAAACAGTTTCTTGAACGCGAACGGAACACATCGCTGCAATTGACAAAAGAACTTGCCGAAGCAAAAACGGAAAATAAAATCCTTGCCGAACGGATTGATGCACAAAAACTGGAATTGGAACAGCTTAACAAAACCCTGACTCTGGAGTTCAGGAATATCGCATCCACAATTCTTGAGGAGAAAACACGGTCGTTTTCCGAACATAATAAATCCTCGCTTGACGCCATTCTCACCCCTCTGAAAGAACGGATCGAGGAATTTAAGAAACAGGTCGAAACGACGTATGAAAAGGAATCGAGAGACACGTTGAGTTTGAAGGATGAGGTAAAACGGCTCTCCGAACTAAACACCAGAATAAGCGAAGAAGCCAACAATCTGACGCGGGCACTGAAAGGGGACACAAAAACTCAGGGGAATTGGGGTGAATTCATTCTTGAGAAAATTCTGGAGCGGTCGGGACTGGAAAAGGAGAGGGAATACAAAGTGCAGGTGGCGACGAAAAATGTCGACGGAGAATCGATCAGACCCGATGTCGTCGTCTACCTGCCGGACAATAAACACATCATCATTGATTCAAAGGTATCGTTAACGGCATATGAAGCGTTTGTCAATGCAAACGACGATGAGCGCGAGCAATTTAAAAAGGACCATATCCTGTCTTTGAGGAACCACGTGAAGCAGCTCGGGGATAAAAATTATCAAACGGCCGAGACGTTAAACTCACCCGAACTTGTGCTGATGTTTGTACCGATCGAAGCATCGTTTGGAATTGCCGTACAGGCAGACAAAGAGCTGTTTAATTTTGCTTGGGACAAAAAGATCGTCATTGTCAGTCCCTCAACGCTGCTCGCCACGCTCGTCACCATCTCCTCACTGTGGAAACAGGAAAAGCAGACAAAAAATGCGATTGATATTGCCGTCCGCAGCGGAGCATTGTATGATAAGTTTGTCGGGTTTATTGAAGATCTCAAAGAAGTGGGAAAACAAATAGATAAATCCAAAGAAAGTTATAAAGGAGCAATGTCGAAATTGTATGAGGGGAAGGGTAATATCGTCCGTTCGATAGAAACATTGAAAACCCTCGGTGCAAAAACGACAAAATCAATCGATGCCGGACTTTTGGACAGGTCCGAGAACGAGTGAAACTTGAATGTTTCGCAGGATTTCTCTACTTTTGACTAGTTCAAAACGATACTTCTACGACACTTACTTCACTTCAGGAGAACGATCAATCGCAGATTTGATACAGAATCATTAACAGCGTGCAGGCGCATTGGTTGTTTTCCCATATCACAATTCCCAATACATTTTCAGTGACATTGGCATCAATACGACATGTTTGTTTCACCGTACTGACAGTCTCGCTCGTTGTACTTCTCTGGATGTTTCTCACGTCTACGGTAGGTTCTGGAACCGTTCATAAAGCGCTGAATGTACCGCATTTTCCGGTTCCGGATTCGAATATTATTGGGATTGATTCGGCAGCAACAGCTGAAGATTCCACCGCATCGCCCGGTTATGTTGTTCAGGATTCGACGTATCTTGAACAGCTGACGCTCCAACGGAAAGACAACATTGCTGCCGATCCGTTTCCGGAACCGCAAAATCCTTTCTATCTCAAGAATCCAACCATCGTTGTGCAAAGCACTCAGCTTGATTCCACCGGCAAGTTTGTTGTCATCCGTCAGATGGTAAACGGAAAAGATGTTAAAATACCGATAAAAATGCCGCTGGAACTCTATATTCAACAGCGGTCAAAATCGGATTTGACGAAGAATTTTGATGAAATGATCGACAAGGAAGAGGCTGCAAAGGCAAGTAAGAAGCGTGATGATATCGGTGATCTTTTAGGATCGTTCACAAAAATTGACATTCCAGTTCCTGCCAATCCTGTTTTTTCGATTTTCGGTCCTCCCAGAATCAATCTGAACATTTCCGGCGCCGTGGATATCCGTGCAGCGTTCAGAAATACAACGACCGATCAACAGACGCTCAGTGCATTCGGCAACACGCGAAACGAACCGGATTTTGCTCAAGAAGTACAGATCAACGTGAATGGAACCATCGGCGACAAACTGAATATTCTTGCAGACTGGAACACGCAGCGAACGTTCGAGTACGAGAACCAGCTGAAAATAAAATATACCGGCTACGAGGATGAGATCGTTCAAAGCGTCGAAGCGGGAAACGTCTCCTTATCCACAAACTCCAGTTTTGTCTCCAGCAGTTCGGCGCTTTTCGGAATAAAAACCGCTCTACAGATCGGTCCGCTGAAACTCACTGCGATCGCTTCCCAGAAAAAAGGTCAGATCCAGGAAAAGACCATCACCGGCGGTGCACAGAAAATTGATTTTGAAAAACGCGCATGGGAATATTCCAAGGACCACTTCTTTGTCGATACCGCATACAGGTCCGTGTTCGAACCATTCATCAAGACCCGCACACTGACCCGTCCCGATCTGCAGATAAAGGAAAATGAATACGAAGTGTGGCTCTACCATGTCGGCGCCGCCAACGAAACGATGAAAAAGGGAAATGCATATTTTTCTCTTCCTCAGGTTGCTTTAAATGATACAATCACCTACAAACCGTACCGAGATCCAAAGAATACCACGAACACGGCTCTCGGCATCGTCTCGGGAAACTGGGACCGGCTTGAACCAAACAAGGATTTCCGCATCAACCGAGAAGCGGGGTATATTACGCTCAACCGATCGGTGCAGGACGGTCAGGCGATCGCAATTGCATACAGAATTGAAAACGGAGCCGGAAACAGCGACGACAGAATGTATGGTACGTTGACGAAGAACGAATCCGGTCTTGATTCAATACTGGTGCTCAAACTGGTCAAACCGCTGAATTATATTCTTCCGGCTGACAGTCTCCCATTTTCTCTCATGTTGAAAAATATTTATCCGCTCGGTGGCCGCAAAGTCGACCGGGACGGGTTCACGCTCGACATCAAATTGAAGGAATCCGGACAGGACCCTGTTGACGTCATCGGAACTACAAAAATTATCACGCTATTCGGACTTGATAATAATAATGAAAGCGGGAGTCCGGGAGCGGACGGAAAATTTGACTTTAATCCCGGCGTCACCATCGATCAGGAACGAGGAGAAATTATTTTCCCGACGCTTCGGCCGTTCACCGTCGGACTTCGCACCGCACTAAAAGCACTTCAACCGCCGCTGCCAGATTCGACCATCGAACGGTATCTCTATGATAATCTTTATGATACATCCAGCACGGCAGCGCAGCAGAATAACCTGAAAGATAAGTTCGTCATTACCGGACAAATAACCGCCTCAAGTTCGAATACCATCAACCTCGGATTTAATGTGGTGGAAGGAAGCGTGGAAGTGCTGTTGAACGGACAGCCGCTGATCGCCAATGTTGATTATACGGTGGATTACATTATCGGTCAGGTCATCATAAAAAAACAGGAAGCGCTGGTTCCCGGAGCAAGCCTTCAGGTAAAGTTTGAACAAAACGATCTGTTTCAGCTTGCATCCAAAACATTGCTCGGCATGCGGGGGGAAGTAAATCTTTCCGAAAAAACAAAATTCGGATTCACGGTGATGAATCTCGATCAGCAGGTGCTCAGCGACAAAGTGCGTTTGAACGAAGAGCCGACGAATAACTCCATTTACGGATTTGACGGACAAACAGCGGGAGAACTTCCATTTATCACTAAAGCAATTGATGCGCTGCCGTTTATCGACACCAAAGCAAAATCTGAGTTCACGCTCCGCGGTGAAGCCGCTTATATGAGTCCGGATCCGAATACGAAAAAAAGTACGATTGCGGACGACGAAGGAAAAGGGATTGCATATATCGATGATTTTGAAGGGGCGAAGAGAATTATACCTCTCGGCGTGAGTTACGGACAGTGGAGAGATATGAGTCCGCCGGAATTTCAATCGAATGTCGATATTTCGACAACCAATACGATTCCTGCATCGCAAAAAATATTTTCCAAGGCAAAAACTTTCTGGTACAATCCGATCGAGCAGGTGCCGATCGACTTCATTTACGGGGTGGATGCTGAGGGAAACTCAATCAAACAGGTGGGGCGCGGTCAGGACAGAATTCAGGTGCTGAATCTGAATTACAATCCGAAAATCCGCGGCCCGTACAATTATTCGTTGAATCTTCAAAGGACGCTTCTGGACAACCCATCAAAAAACTGGGGAGGCGTGCAAAAACTTCTGTCGAGCAGCGCCATTAATATGATCAGCGAGAATGTCGGATTTATCGAAATATGGGTCAGGGTCGCAAAAGGAAGAATTGATACGACGAGAAAAGTGTATATCGATCTTGGTTCAATAAGCGAAGATGTGGTCGTGAACGGTTCGTGGAATACGGAAGACAAGGGTCAATTCAAGAACGATATCCTCAATCCGAGCGAGGAAGATACAGGGCTTGACGGATTGTTCGACAACGAAGAAAAAGTCGCCTTTAAAGACTTTGTGGACTCGAATAAAACGCTCTTTCCGGAAATCGTGAATGATCCGTCGGGTGATAATTTTGTTTACAGCCCTCCCGATTTTCGATTCATCAATCAAACGGAACGGAACAGCACGAGCGAAATCGGCAGGTTTCCAGACTCCGAAGATTTGAACAGAAACGGTAATATCGATTTGGCGAATGATTATTATACGTATGAGCTGAATCTCGACACGACGAGTGCGAATCCCCTGAAAATCGGCGGAGGGTCGAACGGATGGTTCCAGTACCGAATCCCGATCAACGATTTTAAATTCAAAATCGGTGCGCCGGACCAATCCAACATTCAATTCGCCAGACTCTGGTTTACGGGTCAGGAAGAAGAATTCGAAATGCAGTTTGTCGAGTTTAATTTGATCGGCAACCAATGGGAAGAAGTAAAAAAGAACGATCCGGTATTTAAAATTTCCGTTGTGAACATCGAAGACAATTCGCTTCAGGGGTACACATCGCCGCCGGGAGTCTTTCGTGAACGCGATCGGACCAAACCGGACGAGCAGGTATTCGGCAACGAACAATCGCTTGCGCTGAACATTTTCGGAATGCAGGACGGCGAAAACAGAGAGGCCATTAAAAAATTTTCCTATCGTCCGCTCGATCTGTTCAGTTACCGTCAAATGAAAATGTTTGTTCATGGCGACGCTCATTTTAATCCTAACCCCGCGACCCCGACCGCGCAGGTGTTTATCCGTTTTGGATCGGACAGTTTGAATTATTATGAATATCGCGCTCCGGTCCTGCCGGGGTGGGATCAGCGAAACAATATCAACATCCGGTTTGAAGATCTTACGTCCATCAAACAGGGAAGAGATTCAACGACCCGGCGCGTCATCATTCCCGTACCCGAAGGACCTGTCGGTTCAACGTATGCGGTTTTAGGAAATCCGACGCTGACGAGAGTGACGTTCATTTCCATCGGTGTCGAAAATCCTGCACTTGCCGGAACTGAACAAACAATCTCCGGACAAATTTGGGTGAACGAATTGAGACTTGCCGATGTGAACGACACGCCCGGCTGGGCGTACAGCGTCTCCACGAGCGTGAAACTGGCGGATTTTGGCTCGGTTGCATTCAGTTTTTCACGCGTTGACCCGAATTTTCACAGTCTGGAAACGAGATTCGGAAACAGAGTAACAAGTTCCAGCTGGAACGTTTCATCGTCATTTGCCTTTGAAAAATTTTTACCCGCAGATTGGACCGGGACGGTTCTTCCGTTCAGTTATTCCCACAGTGAACAGATTGCAAATCCTCAATATCTTCCCAGTTCGGATATTTTGGTGTCAAAAGCGGCGGATCAGCAGCGTGATGTTATCGTACAAAAAACCGGATCATCCATTAAAGGTGATCAGGAGCGGGAACGAATATTATCCGAAGTGCAAACGCTGTCAACAACTGACACGTATGCATTTCCGGGATTTAAAGTGACGATCCTGTCGGATAACTGGTTTTTCAGAGACATTTTTAACCGTATCACATACGGTTTTAGTTATACAACGTCTTCCTTACGGAATCCCATCGTTTCATCACGAACATCATGGCAGTGGAGTTCACGGATCGGATATTCGTACGCATTCTCTCCGGAAAATTACATTCAGCCGTTTGGATTCTTCGAGAATCTGTTCTTTCTTGAAGAGTACCGGCAGCTCCAATTATTTTATCTTCCCATCACTAATTTTACCACCGGCGTTTCTCTCTCACGGTCGCGAACGAATGAGCGTCTCCGCAGCCAGACGAAAGATTCCGAACCGATAAGGAGTCTGGCAGCATCGCGAAATATGTCGTTCAGCTGGAAGCTGACGGAAGGAGGACTGATCAATTTGTCCGGTGATTATTCTGTTGATATTGCCAGTTCCATGGTTCATATGGAGTTGGATCCGTACGGCCGCCAGCGGGATTTTCAGCAAATCATGAATCAAATGTTTTTTCAGGATCGGTTCGTCAATTTCGGTCTTGATAATTCGTACAACCAGTCATTTTCTGTCAACACACGGCCCCGGATACCGCAATCGTTGAGTAAATATTTATCGCTTTCCGCACGATATAGTGTCGGTTATCGGTGGCAAAACAGTCTTCAGCAGGGAGATCTGGGAATCTCCACCGGATGGTCGAACAGCATTTCTCTATCGTCCGATTTTAGTTTAAAGCCGTTTGTTGAAAGCTGGTTCCCTGCAAAACCGACGGCGACGGATGCTGCGCCTCCCCCGGCCACTCCATCCAGAGGAAGGGGAAATCGTGACGACGACGAGGATAATGAAAAAAATAATTTACCGGCACCGGAGCAGACCAATGATATCTCGGTTGACTCCACTGCAGTTCCGGCTCCGCCGCAGGGACCTCCGTCCGAAGGATTAATCGGTATCGCCCGGTTTATGATTAAGACGCCGTTTCTGGATTACGAGAAAGTGAATATCACGTTTACGCAAAACAACAGCGCGAATAACGGCGGCGTCCCAGGCAGACCGGGCTTCGCGAATTTCTTTGGTCGCGCGCCCTTTGTGCAGGAATCGGAAAACTCATTCGGTCCGTCCCGCGCCTATCAGCTTGGGTTGGTTTCTGTTCCCGGCGCCAATATCACCGATGTGTTCCTGAAATCGCAATTTCCTTTTGTCGGATTTTCCACTGATGCGGACCAGCAAATACGGGCACGGGGAATGCGCGGAAGCGACGGTTTTTCTCAAAACAATAAATTATCGTTCCGCACAGGCAGGGAATTATGGAAAGGTGCCCGCATCGATCTGAATTGGAATCTCGGATGGAATTATTCGCGCACACAAACAATCAGCGTTGATTCAGCAACTGGCCGGACAACAATCATTAACACCGCAACAGGTGGATCCGTCGAACGGTCGTTCCTGTCGCTTCCCCCGACGTTTATTTTCTCGATGTTTAAAAGCGGAATCGAGGAAGTGGCAAAAAACTATACGAGTGCGGTTCCGACGGACAATACGCCGAATCAGGATCAAAAACTTGCGCAGGCGTTCGAGGATGGATTGGAAACCCTGCCGATTCTCAAAAAGGTATTCGGTGAATATTTTCCCCGTGTGAACTACTCTCTGCGGTGGGATGGATTGGAGGAATTCACACTCTTTAAGAATTTTGCAACGCGCGTCAGTCTCGATCATGCGTATCAGTCGAATTATTCCAAAGTGTTCAAAGGCAGCGTCACCGGCGGAAATGTGACCGAGTCGCAGCGGGTTTCATATGCTTTTTCCCCTCTTGCCGGAATGAGCATTGCATTTAAAGAAGTGTTTAAGGGAACGATGAGCGGAAATGTCCGGTACGGATCGAATGTATCGTACGATCTTACTCCCTCATCAAAAAATATTGTAGAAACTGTCGGCAACGATCTTTCCATCACGGCAAGCTTTTCCAAAGCTGGATTTGAGATACCGCTGTTCGGAGTCAGTCTGCAGAATGATATTGACGTCAGCTTTTCGTATTCAATTGCCAAGAGTTCACGAACTACGTTTGATGTAAAGGGAAAAACATTCAATGTGAAAGGAACCCCCGGTGAAGGATCGACAAGAACTCAGATGGAGCCCCGCATACGGTATGTGTTAAGTTCGAGAGTGACAGCATCGCTGTTCTACCGGTATACAAAGATTGCTCCCGACGAGGGAGGATCAAAAATTCCGGGATCGTCGACAAACGAAGGGGGATTGGATGTTCATATCGCCATTCAGTAATATGAGGAAGGATGAATCAGATGGAACAAATTAAGGGTAACATACTCTGGGTGGATGATGAAATTGAATTGCTCCGCGCGCATGTGGTCTTGCTGCGCGAAAAAGGATATGCGGTTGAAACCGCAACGAACGGCGAAGATGCCATTGAACTGGTGAAGAAGAACGACTACGGATTGGTGTTTCTTGATGAAATGATGCCGGGAAAAGGTGGGCTTGAAACCCTTGCGGTGGTCAAAGAGCTAGCACCGTCGCTTCCCGTTGTGATGATTACCAAAAACGAAGCGGAATCGTTAATGGAAGACGCCATCGGGAGCAAAATTTCCGATTATTTGACAAAACCGGTCAATCCCAGTCAAATTTTGCTGGTGTGCAAGAAATTTTTGGAAGGGAAAAAACTGCAAAGCGAACAAGTGTCCCGCGATTACACGCAGGAGTTTTCCTCAATCTCCCGAATGCTCCTGAATCCGATGGATTATACGGAGTGGGTCGACCTCTATCTGAAAATCGCCAATTGGGAGATGGAACTAGATAAACATCCTCAGCTGGGACTCCAAAAAATGCTGGCGGATCAGCGGAAGGAAAGCAACGCCGAGTTTTCAAAATATGTTGAAAAAAATTATCAGGCATGGATCAACCGAACAGAGAATCGTCCCGTTCTCTCCACCGACATCATAGAACAATATGTCATTCCGAATCTGCAGGGGAAAGAATCGGTCTTCCTGTTTGTCATTGATTGCATGAGGCTCGATCAATGGCTGGTGATGGAAGAGTACCTGAGGGAATTATATTCGATCGAAAAAGAATATTATTTTTCAATTCTGCCGACTGCAACCCCCTATTCCCGTAATGCTATCTTCAGCGGTTTATTTCCTCTGGAATTGGAACAGCGATATCCGGATCTCTGGCAGGGAGAGGATGACAGCGAAACCAGCCACAATAAATATGAAAAAGAACTGCTGATGAAGCTGCTTGAACGAAAGAAGGTCCAGTTGAAATCGGAACCGAAGTATGTAAAAATACTTGACGCAGAGTTCGGCAGACAGATTCAATCAAATATCGTATCCTATACACAAAACAAATTGACCGCCATTGTGGTAAATTTTGTTGATATGCTTGCGCACGGCCGGTCGGATGATCCCATCCTAAAGGAAATTGCACCTGATGAATCAGCATATCGTTCGCTCACCAATACATGGTTTAAACATTCTTCGTTATACGGGATGTTTCAAACGTTGGCGGGACGGAAAGATGTGAAAATTATTGTGACGACCGATCATGGAAGCGTTCGATGCATGCGGGGTTCGAAAGTAATCGGTGACAGGGAAGCGTCAACGAATTTGAGATACAAATTCGGACGCAATCTCAAGTCCGAAGAAAAACAATCCATCTTCCTGAAGAATCCAAAGGATTTCAAATTACCCCAGAGAGGCGTTACCACCAATTACATTGTTGCAAAGGAAGATTATTATTTTGTCTATCCGACGGAGTATCACAAATATCTCAATCATTACCGCGACAGCTTTCAGCACGGCGGCATCTCTATGGAAGAAATGATACTTCCGGTCATTACCATGGAACCGAAGGGATAATGAAAAAGATTGTCACGCAAAATGAGGAGGAGACGATGAACGCCGGAAAGGATTTTTCCGTTCTGCTCGGCAGCGGTTCTGTTGTGGCGTTGTACGGCGACTTGGGAACCGGCAAGACTCGGTTTACGAAAGGGATTTCATTGGGTTTGAATATTAAGGAAAGTGTCACCAGTCCGACGTTTACGATCGTCAATGAACATCTTGGCGGACGGATTCCTCTGTATCATTTTGACTGTTATCGTCTACAATCCAGCGCTGAATTAAAAGAAATCGGATTTGAAGAATATATCTACGGCAACGGTGTCTGCGTTTTGGAATGGGCCGATCGTATTGCCGATTCATTGCCGGAAAAACGTTTTGATGTTCATTGCCACCACGGCGCCAGCGAAAACGAACGAATAATTACGATAGAAGAACGATGATCATTGCCATTGAAACTGCAACGGAAACCTGCAGCGCTGCGTTGGTTCATCAGGGAAAAGTCCTGGCGGAACGATCAGTGAATGAACGGAACGTACATTCGGAAAAGCTTTTGTTGCTGATCGATGACGTTATCCGCTCTTCTGGATCAACAAAAGAACAAATCAGCGCAGTTGCCGTTTCCATTGGCCCCGGTTCGTTTACCGGACTGAGAATCGGTCTCAGTGCTGCAAAAGGACTTGCTTTAGCGCTTAATCTTCCCATCTTGGCTGTCCCGACATTGGACGGACTGGCCGAAGCATACCGGCGGCAGTTTCATAATGCAATTCCAACGACATACTGCGCCATGATCGACGCCAAAAGAGACGAAGCATTTTTTGCAATGTATACCGTGACCCGCGAAAGCATTCGCAAGGATAGCGAATATGCAATCACGTTGAAAAGTGACATTGTAACGATAGCGAACGAAAAACATGCGGCAGTTGAACAACCGAATATTTCCTCAGCTGCCGTCGGGCTTCTGGCAGAACGATCACGGCAGGAGTTTTTAATTTCAGATTTTTCGGAGCTTGAACCGATGTATTTGCGGGATTTTGTCGCAACTATTCCGAAAAACAAAGCATAATCGGCAATTCCCGGATATTGACGAGATTTCCATTGAAATAGAGGCGAATGATGGATATTTTGTTTTATCAAGAAAAAGAAAGGATCGTATGTCCTGGTTTAGACGCTCAACCGAAAATATAGCATCCGATAATCAGAAAAAAGAAATGCCGGAGGGCATGTGGAAAAAGTGCTCCTCCTGCGGTGAAATCATTCACGCTGCTGCGCTCGAACAAAATTACTGGGTATGCACGAAATGTGCTCACCATTTCCGGATAGGAAGTAAGGAGTATTTTTCCATTTTGTTCGATGAAAAGTCTTTTAAAGAATTCGACGCAAAAATGTCATCGAAAGATCCTCTTAATTTTGTCGATACAAAAAAATATAAGGACCGCATAAAAGAGACGATCAAAAAGACCGGATTAAATGATGCACTGAGATATGGCTCCGGAACGATGAACAAAAAAGAAGTGGTGATTGCCTGCATGGATTTTGGTTTTATCGGAGGCAGTATGGGGAGCGTCGTCGGAGAAAAAATTCGCCGGGCCATCGAAAAAGCGATTAAACTAAAAGCACCGCTCATCATTATTTCCGCGAGCGGCGGGGCCAGAATGATGGAAGCGGCCTATTCGTTGATGCAGCTGGCGAAAACGAGCGCAAAATTGGCGCAATTGTCCAACGCAGG
>CAZQSI010000037.1:1348-8612 GCA_964596155.1 uncultured Chitinophagaceae bacterium | reverse complement strand
GTCAGTTTCGATCTCGATGCGATGGATCCCAAGGAATGCCCGGGTGTCGGAACACCGGTGAAAGGCGGACTCGATTACCGTGAAGCTCATTTGATCATGGAAACGCTCTCGGAGAATAATCGTCTTAACTCCCTGGAAGTCGTCGAAGCGAATCCGATTTTGGACAACAGAAATCAATCTGCTGAATTTGCCGTCGGTTTGATTCAGTCCGGATTCGGTAAAAGAATTTTCTAATCCTGTCAACCCTGTGACTTTTTGACCACTCTTTCAAACATCTCCGAATTACAATCGAAACTGCAAGAATTCCGTACTGAAGGATTTTCGGTCGGACTTGTACCGACAATGGGATTTTTACACGAGGGACATACCAGTTTGATTGAACGGGCAAAAAAAGAAAATGACAGAGTGGTGGTTTCCGTTTTCGTTAACCCGACGCAATTTGCACCAAATGAGGATCTCGACAAGTACCCCCGGGACATTCGGCGGGATACCATTCGAGCAGAGAAATCCGGATGTGACATTCTTTTCACTCCCACAGTGCCTGAATTGTATCCGGATGGGTTTTCGACATATGTTACGGTCGAAGGATTATCATCGGTGCTTGAGGGACAATTCCGTCCTTCACATTTCAAAGGTGTCACGACGATTGTTCTGAAGCTTTTCAACCTCATTCAACCGACAGTTTCATATTTCGGTCAAAAAGATGCTCAGCAAAGCATCGTGATCAAACGGATGGTCAAGGATTTAAACATTCCGGTAAAAATTGAAATAGTTCCGACAGTGCGGGAGGCGGATGGTTTAGCGCTCAGTTCCCGCAACGTTTATTTGAATCCGGAGCAAAGATTACACGCGGTAGTGCTGAGACGTTCGCTGGTCCATGCCGAAACAGCAATTGCGGACGGGGAAAGAAATTCAAAGAAAATCACTGATGAAATGATTTCGATGATATCAACGGCACCGATCTCTCACATAGACTATGTAGAAATTGTTGATGCAGAGACATTGATTCAAAAAGAACATTTGCATTCAGGGGATAGAATATTGATTCCGGTTGCAGTGCGTTTCGGATCTACCCGTCTGATTGATAATACAATTGTTACCGTATAGAACAGGAGTGCACTATGTCTAATTCAAATGTTGCGACGATCATCATGGCTGCCGGCAAAGGAACCAGGATGAAGGATCCTTCGAAAGCAAAAGTAATGTTTGAAGTGAACGGCAAACCTATGGTGCAGCATGTTGTTGAAACTGCACAGGCTCTGGGATCCGAACGAATTATTACCATTGTCGGATTTCAACGGGAGTCGGTCTATTCCTATTTGGAGAAAGAAGCGCCGTCGGTTGAATTTGCAGTCCAGGATCCACAGTTAGGAACAGGGCATGCCATCATGCAGGCCGAACCATTTCTTCGCCGATATAATGGAGACGTCATCGTTCTCTCGGGCGATGTGCCGGTGCTGCGAAAAGAAACGATAAAAAAACTGATTGACTATCACCGCGACAGCAACGCTGCAGGAACAATTCTGACCGCTGAGCTCGACGATCCAACCGGTTACGGCAGAATTCTTCGCAGCAAGAGCGGTTATGTTGTCGGAATCATGGAACACAAGGATGCAACGGAAGAACAGAAGAAAATCAAAGAGATCAATTCCGGAATTTATATTTTTGATACACGATATCTCTTTTCCGCTCTGCAGCACATCAATCCGCATAATGCGCAAAACGAATATTATCTGACCGATGTTTTCGGCCACTTCTGGAAGCAAAAGCTTGTCGTTGCGGCGATGATGACCGATGATCCGAACGAAATTCGGGGTGTAAACACGCTCGAACAGCTTCAGGAAGCCGATGCAGTGATAAAATCAAGGAACAAATAGCGGTTTCCGTATGTCTATATATATTGACAAAGGATGCGCTTTTTTTTAATTTGATCTATGATTGGCGGGTGATTATATGAAAAAAGTATTGGTGATATTTCTCTTTACGGGAATTACGATTGCTGCGGCACAATTTAAGCCTAAAACGACCGAACAACCGAGAGTTGCCGATTCGTTCATTCAGCCTCAATCTGCGAGCGACTGGTTTAATTTTTTCAATCCGAACAGCTTTCAGATGAGACATTCATATTCTGCCAGCTACACTGCGTCCGGCGGTCAGGGAATTGCATTGCAAAGATACACAAATACGTTGCTGTATGAATTTTTCCCCAATTTGGATGCACGTGTTGATTTTAGTTTGCAGAATTCTCCGTACAGCACTTTGGACTATCGTCTGCAGGATCAATTCAGCAGGGCATCATTAAGCCGAGTCGAATTAAATTATCGTCCCACGGATAATATGGTCATCCGGCTGCAATACCGTGAGTTGCCGTACGATTATTTTGGATACGGATATCGAAGACCATTCGGAGGCATGTTCTCCGGTCTTGATCAATACGAGGATTGAAGATTTTTTCTTGAAAACAATTTTTCTTTTTTTGTATAACCGAGCGGTCTATGGGACTTTCTCGGTTATTTTTTTGTTGTGATGGATCCTATCATTAAAAAACGGCTGTTGATCAATACGGCAATCGTGTTGCTGTTAACGTTCAATGGCGTTCAGTTATATGGAATATTTTCCCATCAATCCGCCATGCAGATGTCATTGGAGGATTCTATCGCCGATTCATCTGTGGCACCGGTAAAGATCAATGTGCTGAACGGTTGCGGCATTAATGGTATCGGCGGAGAGATGACTGCCTTTTGCCGGTCAAAGGGATATGATGTTGTCGAAATGGGAAACTATAAATCGTTCGATGTTGATCAGTCAATGATTATCGACAGAAGCGGAAAGATGGTTGATGCCGTGAAGATTGCATCACTGCTTGGAATATCGCGGGAGAACGTTGTGCAGCAGTTTAATAATGATCAGCTTGTTTCTGCATCTATTGTGATCGGCAAAGATTATAAATCAATTAAACCATGGAAATAACGGGAGTATTGTGACGTCAAAACAACTTGCGAACATCATTGCAAAAGCTGCACTCAGTAAAAAAGGATACGATGTAACTATTTTGGATCTCCGAAAACTGACGACAATGACAGATTTTTTTGTTGTGTGCTCGGTAGATTCGGACACTCAGGCGCGTGCGGTCGCCGATGCCATAAAAACCGAATCTGTGGAGAAAGGCGAATCCTCCGTCCGAAAAGAGGGTTACGGCGAAGGCCGGTGGATTCTGCTGGATTATGTCGATGTCGTCGCTCATGTCTTCCATAAAGAGATGCGCGACTTTTATAATTTGGAAAAACTATGGGGTGACGCCAAATTCGAATATGTTTCTGATGCTCCGGCAAAGAAACGTTCAACGGCGCGCCCGAAAACGAAAACAACAACTCGATCAGCCCCCAAGAAAAAACCTGCCGGCAAAAAATCCTCTAAGTGATGAAAGATACTCTTAAACAACAACTGGAGTCCATCATTAAGGATCTGAACTATCCTTCGGTGGATATTCATCTTGAAACACCCAAAGTATCGGCTCACGGAGATTTAACGACCAATGTTGCGATGGTGCTCGCCAAAAGCGCCGGTAAGAATCCTCGGCACGTTGCCCAATCAATTGTTGATCGGTTGACGGTGAGTGATTCGCTTCTTTCGGCCGTGGATATCGCCGGTCCGGGATTCATCAATTTCCGGTTTTCACAATCATATGTTGTTAACAGATCGAAAGATATTTTAGAGAAACACCGTGATTTTGGGAAATCTTCGATAGGAAATGGGATCAAAACAAATCTCGAGTGGGTAAGTGCAAATCCGACCGGACTGCTGCATGCAGGTCATGGCCGTCAGGTGCTGCTTGGACAGGTAATCGGAAATCTTTTGGATTGGACCGGTTATGCTGTTACAAGGGAATATTATTTCAACAATGCCGGCAATCAAATGCGGACGCTGGGGGAAAGTATTTATGCCCGTTACATGCAGGAACTGGGCATCGAGTACCCGTTTCCTGAAAACGGATATAAAGGCGATTACATTACAGACATCGCAAAAGAAATTATTGCACTGAAGAACGATGAGCTGAAGGATTGTGATGAAGAGCGGACATACTTCAGAAAATTCGGCGAAGAGTGGTGCTTTGCACGAATAAAAAGTACGCTCGCCCGCCTCAATGTAAAGCATGATGTCTTTTATAATGAAGACACCTTGTATTCTTCCGGCAAAATCGGCGAAGTTGTTGAAGAGTTTAAGAAAAAAGATCTGGCATATGAAAGCGACGGAGCGGTATGGTTTCGCGCGACATCATTTGGTGCAGACAAGGACAGGGTGATCGTGAAAAGTACCGGAGAGCCGACATATCGGCTTCCCGATATCGCTTATCACCGCGAAAAATTTCGCCGCGGATTCAGTCTAATCGTGGATATCTTCGGAGCAGATCATATTGCAACAATACCCGATGTATTAAACGGTGTTCAGGCGCTTGGGTATGATACAAAAGATGTCAAAGTGATCATACATCAAATGGTGTCATTCGTGAACGGGGCTGAAGTGGTGAAGATGTCCAAGCGGAATGAAAAAACATATACGCTGGACGATTTGATTGATGAAGTAGGAGTGGATGCCGTGGCGTATTTCTTTGTTATGCGCAGCGTCGGAACACATCTGGAGTTCGATATCGCTCTTGCCAAAGAGCAATCGGACAAAAATCCCGTCTATTATCTTCAATATGCCCATGCCCGCATAGCCAGTATTCTTCGTCATGCAGCCGCGGAACAATTTCCGGTTGACAATGCGTCAGCAATGCTGGCCGCAACCGATTTTTCTTTGATAAAAGAGAAAGAAGAGATAGATGTACTGAAGAAATTATTGGAATTTCCCGATGTTGTCGAAGGATGTGCGCTTTCATTTGAACCTCACCGTTTGACCACATATTTACGCGAAACAGCAGAATTGTTCCATCGGTTTTACCATGAACACAGAGTCATCAACGATGACAAAAAATTGATGCAAGCACGTTTAACCATTTGTTTAATGGCAAAAATTGTCATTGCCAACGGATCTAAAATATTAGGTGTTTCTTCCCCTGAAAAGATGTAAATTATCCGAAACAAATTAAGGATTCACATCACCTCGCTTTGATACTGCATTAATCATTACCGCACTCGTGCAAAACAGGATAATCTTTGGAAATCCTGGCAGTTTTCCGTAAATTTTCGAATATCTAAAATTACTCAGGATTCATGAAAAACATACTCGTTACCGGAGGCGCCGGATTCATTGGGAGTAATTTTGTTCATTTTATGCTGAACAAATATCCCCAATATACCATCGTCAACCTCGATGTACTGACGTACGCCGGAAATCTCGAAAATCTCGCATCAATTGAACATCATCCGAACTATCATTTTGTAAAAGGGGATATCTGCAGCAAAGAAGATGTCGCCGGTGTAATCAATAAGCACTCGATTGATACGATTGTCCATTTTGCCGCTGAATCCCACGTCGATCGGAGTATTTCCGGTCCTGCCGTATTTGTTCAGACCAATGTTATTGGAACACAGGTATTATTGGATGTCTCCCGAGCAGCCGGAATTGAAAGATTTCTTCATGTTTCAACCGATGAAGTCTACGGCTCTCTTGGTGCAACCGGTTATTTTACAGAAGAGACGCCGCTGCATCCCAACAGCCCGTATTCGGCAAGCAAAGCATCATCGGATATGCTGGTGCTTGCTTACGAACATACATTCGGCTTTCCCGGTATCGTCACGCGATGCTCAAACAACTATGGACCGTATCAGTTTCCCGAGAAGTTGATTCCATTAATGATCGCAAATGCATTGAATGACAAATCGCTTCCGGTGTACGGAGATGGTACTAACGTCCGGGACTGGCTCTTTGTGGAAGATCATTGTTCTGCGCTGGACGTGGTGCTGCATCAAGGTTCGGCGGGAGGAGTGTATAACATCGGGGGACATAATGAGTGGAAGAATATCGATATTGTGAAACTTGTGTTGAAAGAACTTGGAAAGCCGGAGTCGCTAATTACGTTCGTAAAAGACCGGCCGGGACACGATAAGCGGTATGCGATTGATGCAAAAAAAATAAAAGATGAACTGGGTTGGATGCCGTCGTATCAGTTTGAACAGGGAATCAAGAAAACGATCCAGTGGTATATATCAAACAAGCAGTGGTGGGAACGCATCATCAATGGCGAATATTCAAAATATTATGTTAAACAATATAGTGAACGGAAATAGTCTATGGTACACCTTAACATAAAATATTTTTCGCTGCTGTTGTTCCTGGTATTTACGTCTGAAGTATTTTCTCAAATGAGGGAGAGGGAAGAAGAACCAAAACTTTCAGCTTCCAAAACTCCTCAGATGATCAGTCCGACTCTTTCGGTGGTGATGGACGGCCCGGTGGATCCGAAAGAATATATCGTCGGTCCGGGTGACATTTTCAGCGTCAGTATTTGGTCAGCCGTTCCGTTAAATTTTCAGATTCCTGTGACGCCGGAAGGAACGGTCGTGATACCGACGGTTAACGAGGTTGCAATCAGCGGATTGACGTTGGAAGAAGCTAAGAAACTTGTATTGCAGGAAATTAAGAAAAAATATCTTTCAGGCACGGCGTCATTTACATTGTTCTCCCCCCGGACGTTCGTAGTAACATTAAAAGGAGCGGTAAAAGAAGAAGGGAAGCGCTATGTTCAGGCCACGCAAAGAGTGGATGTGGTGCTGCAATATAGGAAAGACGAACGGGAGCCGATTGATACGACCATTGCATTGCGAAGTATCATTGTTGAGCATAAGGATGGATCGCGGCAGACTGTGGATATCGAAAAATATTATGCAACGAGAATCAGTCGCTACAATCCCTTGTTGCGCGACGGCGATATCGTTATCGTACCTCCTAAAGCGCTGCGGAGAAATTTCGTTTCTGTTTATGGATCAGTAAACAAACAGGGATCATTCGAATTTGTCGAAGGAGACAGCCTGATTGAAATGCTCTCAATTGCCCGGGGCCTTTCCAAAATTGCAGACAGCACGAAGGTGGTTATTACGCGCTTTTATGAATCATCCGACCCCGAATACATTGCAGTTGACCTTAGGAAAATAAAAGCAGGAGCTCAATCGAATATTGCTTTACGGCGGGGTGACAGAATTGTAGTGTATGATAAATATATGCCTCAGCGCTCTTCGAATGTAACGGTAAGCGGAGAAGTAAAATACCCAGGAACGTATCCGATAACAAGGGATTCCACATATGCAAGCGAGATCATTCAATT
>CAZQSI010000037.1:0-1248 GCA_964596155.1 uncultured Chitinophagaceae bacterium | reverse complement strand
TTGCTCCGCGACGGGGACGAGATTCATATTGCACCGAAGAAGAAAACAGTTTATGTCTTCGGACAGGTGGTCAACCCCGGTCATATACTCTTTACTCCAAATCGCGATGTCAATTATTATATCACAGCTTCCGGAGGCGTTACGGCAGATGCACGAAGCGACATTAAAGTGATAAAAGCCGCAACACGTCAATGGCTTGAACCGGAGAAAACAACGATAGAAGAGGGTGATTACGTATGGGTGCCGAAAGAGCCATACAGACCATTAGCGTATTATTTAACTATTTACAGTCAGATTTTTGGTATTGTGGCAACAGTGGTTAGTTTGGCAATATTGGTCACAAGGTAATTAACGGAGATAGATTTATGGCAAATGAATCAGAAAAATTATATGAAATTGATTTGATAACTTTTCTTTATGTCATATTGAAGCGAAGGAAAGTTTTAGTATATGTTACAGGGTTTGCAATCATTTCTTCGGTTTTAGCAGCTTTCATTATCAATCGATATTATGAAGCAAATGTGACCGTAATGCCCTCCAAGCAAAAAGATCAACTCAGTGCATCATCTTTTTTAAAAAACGCATTACCGCTGGGTGGATTGGGGCTTTCAAAAACTTCAGATGAATTATTAACGTATACAACAATCCTGACTAGTAGAAGTTCATATGAAAGAATCATTTCTAAATTTGACTTAAAAAATGTTTATGATCATGAGTCAATTGATAAAACTATTAAAGAGCTCAAAGATAATATAGAATTTATCATTAATGATGACGAGACGGCATTAACCATTAAAGTATACGACGTAGATTCTACTAGAGCGAAAGAAATAGCATCATATGCAAATGAGATATTGAATGATTTATATATAAAACTTAACTCAATTGAAGCAAAAAATAATCGTGAATTTATTCAAAAAAGATACGAGCAGACATTAAATGATTTGCAACAATCCGAAGATTCATTACGGAAGTTTCAGGAAAAATATGGAATATATACAACAACCGATCAAGTTAAAGCGTCAATCGTAGCTGCCGCAGAATTA
The DNA here is from genome assembly GCA_964596155.1 of uncultured Chitinophagaceae bacterium. Classification (GTDB taxonomy): domain Bacteria; phylum Bacteroidota; class Ignavibacteria; order UBA10030; family UBA8401; genus UBA8401. The sequence goes on along the minus strand of CAZQSI010000037.1, from coordinate 202 downwards.
CAGTCTCAAATAGTGTTAAACGAAATAAAATTGGGGGTTCTTGAAAAAACGCTTTCCAAAGACAATCCGGAAATCAGTAGTCTAAAAATACAAATTGCCGAATTCCAGCGACAACTTTCCAACCTTCAAAGCAATGAACATCGAACCAATAAATCTGATATCTTTATTCCATTGGGAAGGATCCCACAGCGTGGATTGCAAT
>CAZQSI010000036.1:0-28264 GCA_964596155.1 uncultured Chitinophagaceae bacterium | reverse complement strand
TGTATTCCGAACTGATGATTCCGGCAAATCATTTCAACAAAGCGTGAGTATTGGCACATATCAGAATAAACCGTATTTGCCGCATTTGTATTTTCGCACTCCTGATCTCGGCTGGTATGTCGGAAGCAGCGGTACGGTGTTACGTTATTCAGATCGTTTAAGCAGTATAGTATATTCTTCTGAATCCATTATTCCTTCTGTAGTAACGTTATATCAAAACTATCCGAATCCATTCAACCCGGTTACAACGATCGAGTTCGATATTCCGTTCGATGCACCAACGTCACTGCAGTTGTATACTGTAACGGGACAGCTTGCAGCCGAATTGTACTCCGGAAGATTGTCTCGCGGTCATTTCGCTGTTCGCTGGGATGGTACATCGTTTCCCTCCGGTGTTTATTTCTACCGGCTTCAATCCGGTTCTTACACCGCCGTTAAAAAATTGCTTCTGCTTAAATAATGATGTACTCGTGAAAAAACTTCCGCGCTCTATTTATCTCCGCACAACAATTGAAGTTGCCCGCAGTCTTATCGGGAAAATGATTGTGCGCCGACAGGGAACAGAATTTCTTCTCGGTATGATTGTGGAAACAGAAGCGTACCGGGCCGACGATCCCGCCTCACATTCCTTTCGCGGAATGACAGAAAGAAATAAAGTGATGTTCGGCAACGGCGGATGTCTCTACGTCTATTTCACCTACGGTATGCATTATTGTGCAAACATTGTCACCGGAGCAGCGGGAAAAGGCGAAGCAGTGTTAATCAGAGCGGTGGAACCTGTTGCGGGATTTGATCGAATGGTGAAAAACAGAAATCTTGGAAATGAATTTTTAAATGCAAAAGGAAAACGGTCACGAATTCTGACCAATGGACCGGCCAAGTTCGCTCAAGCGTTTGGCATTACAACGAAACATTCAGGTATGGATTTACTGGAAGACGATATCTTTATCACGAACGGAATTGTCGTTCCCCGTTCATCCATCGCGGCGGCGCCTCGCATCGGCATCAGCAGGGCGAAAGAGAAAAAATGGAGATTTTATCTTAAACATAATCTTTGGGTTTCTACAGCGTGAACGCTGATGTAACTCCGAGCGAGATTTCCTGAAATTCCGTGCCTCCAAAAAACTTGTTATATCGGTACGTAACACCAAACGTATGCTGGGGGAAGAATCCAAAATAATTCAGCCATGGAGATTTTATCCAAGCTCCCCCACCCAGTGTATAGCCCTTGCCGGGGAAATCGGTTATAACTCCCGCGCTCACATGGAAACCCGACAAAAAGATTCTTCTTCTGTCAACAAAATCAAAATGAACATCTCTCTTCAACTCAGCTCTGGCGATGTCGCGAATGTTTGAATTAATGATGTAGGAGTAGCTCAGTCCGAGTCTCCAATCGGAAAAAACTCCCGTCTCTCTCCTGTCGCCGATACCGATGCCGCTTTCGATGTTCATGGCTCCATACGTCACACCGTTCAGTGTCACCATGCTGAAGCTTGGAGGCAGTGCGCTGATGACCGTCCCCATCAACGCGAGCGGAATCAGAATTCCGGTCATAGTGATCAGTGCAATATTTTCCTCAGTCGTCGATTCGGACACACGAACGGTGTCTTGACCGCGCGAATCCGCAACCAACAATAATAGACAGAGAATCAGTATGACCGATTGTCTCATTGTTGCTTTCCCAAACTTTAATTGACCTTTATTTACGATTTAATTCTTTCTTCAGATACATACCGGTAAACGAATGGTCCGCCTCCGCAATCATTTCCGGCGTTCCTTCGGCAATAATTGATCCGCCTGCGGATCCTCCCTCAGGTCCAAGATCAATAATCCAATCCGCCGTTTTGATGACATCCAGGTTATGTTCGATGACAACAACCGTATTGCCTTTTTCCACTAATTTATTGAGAACGTCCAGAAGCATTTTCACGTCATCAAAGTGGAGTCCGGTTGTCGGTTCATCAAGAATATAAAGTGTTTTTCCCGTTCCGACTTTTGAAAGTTCGGAGGAGAGTTTCACCCGCTGTGCTTCACCTCCGGATAATGTCGTTGCCTGCTGGCCAAGGTGAATATATCCCAAACCGACATCGAATAATGTCTGTATTTTCCGGTTCATCAGCGGCATATCAGCGAAAAATCCGAGCGCCTCCTCAACGGTCATCTCCAGAATTCCGGAAATGGATTTGCCTTTATACAGCACTTCGAGTGTTTCGCGGTTGTACCGTTTGCCTCTGCATACATCACACAAAACATAGACGTCGGGTAAAAAATTCATTTCAATCTTCTTGACGCCGTCTCCTTCGCATGCTTCGCACCGCCCACCTTTCACATTGAAGCTGAAACGTCCCGGTTTATAGCCGCGAATTTTCGATTCGGGCAGTTGTGCAAAGAGATCGCGGATGAATGTGAATAATCCGGTGTACGTGGCCGGATTTGACCGAGGTGTTCTGCCGATCGGCGATTGATCAATATCAATCACTTTGTCGATCTCCTCTATTCCCTTCATAGACTGGTACGGATAGACCTGGATCTTGGTCTTGTAAAATTTCCGAGAAAGAATTGGATAGAGCGTCTCGTTGATGAGTGTCGATTTGCCCGAACCGCTCACTCCCGTAACGCATGTCATTGTGCCGAGCGGAATTACGAGATCAACCGATTTGAGATTATTGCCCGATGCTCCGTGTACCGAAATAGTTTTTCCGTTCCCTTTTCGTCTCGAACGGGGAACTTCAATATTTTTTGCGCCGGTCAGATATTCAATGGTTGAAGACCGATCACCGACGGTTTTGGACAAACCATTCTTAAATTCCGCGGGAGAACCGGATGCCACAAGTTCACCGCCATGTTCTCCCGCTCTCGGACCGAGATCCACAATAAAATCGGATTGCTCCATCATTTCCTTATCATGTTCCACCACAAGCACGGTATTCCCGAGATCCCGCAGATGTTTTAATGACGAAATTAATTTGCTGTTGTCGCGCTGGTGAAGACCGATGCTCGGTTCGTCAAGGATATAGAGCACGCCGACCAGTTGGGATCCGATTTGCGTGGCAAGACGGATCCGCTGCGCCTCGCCTCCCGAAAGTGTCCGCGCCGCACGGTCAAGCGTCAGATAACCGAGTCCGACATCAACCATAAATCCGAGCCGTTGGTTTATTTCCTTCAGAATCGGTCGGGCAATCTCCATTTGGCGGTCAGTAAATGTCAAACCGCCGAAGAATGCCTGAGCATCAAGCAATGATTTTTTAACAATATCCGATATTTTGTGACGTTGTCCCGAACCTGCATCTTCAAGTTGAATGGCGAGATTTTCTTTCCTCAACCGTCCGCCGTCGCATTCGGGACAGATTATGGTACTCATGTAGCTTTCAACCCATTCACGGATTTTCAGAGATGCAGTGTCGTTATAATATTCCTGAAGCATATGAAGAACGCCGTCATATCTGTGTTTATAAACAGATGTTCGGCCGCCGGAATAGGTATATTCGACTTCTACTTTTTCACCGTTGGTACCGTTAAGAATTTCATCCAATGCCGCTTTCGGGAAATCTTTAATCGGCGTCGTTATGTCAAGGGAATGGCGCTTCAGCATCGCTCTCACTTGTGCATAAAACCAAGTAGAACGCGGTTTCCCCAGCGGAGCGATTCCTTCTTCCTGAATGGATCGGCTCGCATCGGGAATGATCAGTTTCAGATCAAAATCCTTTTTTTCACCCAAACCCTGACATGCAAGACAGGCGCCGGAGGATGTGTTGAAGGAAAATGAATTCGGCGCCGGTTCTTCATAACTCGTTCCGCATTCGGCGCAGGAATATTTTTTGCTGAACAGTATATCCCGCTTGCCATCGTTGACGATGAGAACGCCTTCGCCGAATTGGAGCGCAACTTCAACCGAGTCCGCTATTCTTGTTCTGCTTTCTTTTTTTATCTGGATTCGGTCCACTACAACGTCGATGTTATGGATTTTATACCGGTCCAGTTTCAGACCTTTGCTGATCTGCACGATTTCATTATCGACCCGCACACGTAAAAAGCCGTCTTTTAATATTTTTTCGAATAATTCCCGATAATGTCCCTTCCGTCCTTTCACCACAGGCGCGAGCAGCTGAATTTTCGTTCCCTGCGGCAGCTTCATGATGGCATCAATAATTTGATCCACACTTTGCTTTTGCACGCGTGTTCCGTCGTTCACGCAAAACTGCGTGCCTGCTCTGGCATAGAGCAGACGAAGAAAATCATACACTTCCGTAACGGTTCCGACGGTTGACCGGGGATTGGTACTTACTGTTTTCTGTTCAATGGAAATTGCCGGCGAGAGTCCTTCGATGTAATCGACATCCGGGCGTTCCATCAATCCAAGGAATTGGCGTGCATAGGCAGAGAGGGATTCCACATAACGGCGTTGTCCCTCCGCATAAATGGTGTCGAACGCCAGCGACGACTTACCGGAGCCGGAGAGTCCCGTGATAACGACAAGCTTATCGCGGGGAATTTCTACATCAATATTTTTAAGATTGTGTTCGCGTGCACCTTTCACGATCAGCAGATTGTGATCGGCGATGAGCGGCGGAGGAACGGCTGAACGGGATTTCGATTTTCTCATAACAACTGCATCTGACGGTGTACATCATTAACACCTCACCAAGTGGCGAAGTTCAAACCGTAAGATACGGAAAGCGAGCCGGAGAGGCAAAGAAAGGAACGATGAATTATTAATGAAGACGACGGCGTTTATTCAAAAATTTCAGCAGTGCCACATCGAACGGCGTCGATGTATCCATTAAGACATAATCAATTGCATGTTCTCTGCATTCGCGTTTGTATTTCTCCATAAAAACGCTCATTGCTTCCTGATACGCTTTTTGGACATGGTACGGCTGGGTTGTGATCCTTTCCCCTGTTTCGGCATCTTTGAACACCGTATCGCTTCCGAAGGCAAAACTTCGTTCCAGAGGATCGAGCAGATGCATGACAAGCACTTCATGGTTGTTATGACGGAAATGCTTTAATGCCGCCATCACTTTTGCGGGATCGTCGAACAGATCGCTGATCACAATCACCAGACCGCGACGTGTAATCCGTTCCGCAAGTCTGTGGAGCGCTTCCGCTGAGTTTGTCGTCTCAGCCGGCCGGATTTTTTCCAATTCAATCAGAATGCGCCGGAGGTGCTGTTTCGTTGCGTGGGGCGGAATCATTGATCTGATGTTCGAATCAAACAATGTCAATCCGACGGCGTCCCGCTGCTGAATCATGAGAAAGGATAACGAAGCCGCAAGATAGGATGCATATGCCGCTTTCGAAATCCCCGTTCCACCGGGAACAACCTCCTTAGAGGAAAACTTCATCGATGCGCTGGTATCGAGAACAATATAGGATTTGAGATTTGTTTCTTCTTCATACTGCTTTACGTAAAAGCGATCCGTTTTTCCGTACACACGCCAGTCCACCCGCCGAATTTCATCCCCCGGCATGTATTGACGGTGTTCGGCAAATTCCACGCTGAAGCCGTGATATGGACTCTTATGCAGACCCGTGATGAATCCTTCCACCACAAGACGTGCCCGCAATTCCATTGTGGAGAGTTTGGAAACAACATCGGGTTGAAGATATTTCAATGATGGATTCATTTATTCTACGATGACCGCTGCTTCTTCCGCTGTTCGTTCAGCGCTTCGTGCGGAGATTTTCCGAATGATTCGAGTTCGAGTTTGACGGACGGAGCTAAATCGTGATTCGGATACCGTTTCAGGAAATCATTATAATACCATCGCGCACTATCATACATGTGAAGATTGTTGCCGTAAATAAAACCGACCAAAAAAAGGGAAACCGCGTGCGGCGGAAGCTCGGGATACCGATCGATGAAAATCTTGTAATGACCAAGCGCCTCGCTGTGTTCTTGCTTGAAACGGTGGCTTTCTGCCAATGCAAAGAGAGCCCATCCTGCGAATTTTCCCTCCGGAAATTCCGACAATATACGTTTTGAGACCGCCATCGTGGAATCCCAGTCCTGACTCGCCTTGGCATGCTCAATTTTCAGCCACAATTCCTCTTCCGTCGGCTGATGACATCCGGCAGCAAGGATACAGAGAAAAAAGAAAAATCGTTTCATAGTGTTATGATGTTCGTTTCATGACAACGGCAAAGAATCCGTCTGTGTCCGTTTTATGCGGCATCAATTGAACATAGCCGTTGTTTCCCAGATGTGCAAGACCGTACCGGTCGAGAATTTGTTTCGGATCTGTGCGGACAAAGTGTTTTTGTTCGTCCAAGAACCGTGATACAACATTTTCATTTTCCTGTTTCATGAGCGAGCAGGTAGCGTAAATCAGCCGGCCGCCAGGTTTCACATACCGAGCATTGAGCGACAATATCGAAAATTGTTTCTGCTGCAACTCGTCAACCATCGTCGGGGACACACTCCATTTCATTCCCGGATTTCGTCTGATAGTTCCTGTTCCCGTGCATGGCGCATCGACAAGCACTACGTCGGCGGATTGTTCTAAGGTGCTGATATATTCATTTTCCTGAATCGCTCTGGTTCTGATCGAATCGACACCGGAACGTTTGATCCGCTTCCGCAATTCGTCAAGCCGAAACGAATGAACGTCCAACGCGAATATTTCCCCTCTGTTTTTCATAACCGCTGCGAGGGCAAGTGCTTTCCCTCCGGCACCGGCGCAAGCGTCAATGACTTTATCCTTCGGTTTCGGATCGGTCAAGAGTGCAAGCAACTGACTCCCTTCATCCTGCACTTCAAATAATCCATCTTTAAATGCTTTCAGCTGAAAAAGATTCGTGCGGCGTTTCAGGTGAAGACCAAACGGCGAGTGCACCGCGATCTCCGTTTCAATACCCTCCTGCTGCAAAGCGCTGCGGCATTCCTCGCGGGTTGTTTTTATGGTGTTGACCCTTATCGTCATCGGAGCCTGAGAATTGAGAACTGAACACAATGCTTCGGTTTCCTGAAGTCCGTATGACTCAATCCACTCGCCGATCATCCATTCCGGAAATGAATACCGCAGCGACAATGATTCGGTTTCAGATGAACCGGGGGGATCTGTCCGCACCAGTTGCTCAATCGCCTGAAGTTGTTCGACAGGAATATTCGTTTCGGCGGACAATTCCTCCGGTGTAGAATTGCGGACAAGCATTAGATATGCAGCACAGAGTAATATTCCGCTTACATTGCTGCCGGATGCAGTCACCGTCCACGTCAGTTTTTTCATATGACGAAGTATTCCGTAAAGTGATTCTGCAATAAAACGCCGATCCTTGGAACCAAGATATTTCCGTGAACGAAAAAACTGGTCAATACACCTGTCCGCCGGTTTCGATGTTGCATTAACATCGTCGAACAGTTCCACAACATGTCCAATAAGTGAAGATAATTTCATCAGCGGGTTTAAATCTCTATGATGCTTTCGTTCATTGCGGCCGTTCTGTATCCCCTGGCCATTCTGGGAGTATTAAATGCAGAAAATGGTCGTCCATTGCTGTCCAGCATGATGACTCCACCATATCCATCCGCTTTTTTGGAAAGAAGTTCAATTCCGTATTCAGCTGCTGCGGAACCGTCGCAGCCGGTCATCTCCATTTTGTCGATGATTGTTTTGGCCAGCACAACCGTAATGATTGCTTCACCCCATCCTGTGCAGGAAACACCCGCAACTCCCGAATCAGCATAATTCCCGCAGCCGATCAGAGGCGAATCACCTATTCTACCCGGATATTTGTTCGGCGTACCTCCAGTCGAAGTGCCGGCGGTAATGACGCCGTTAGCATCAACAGCAACCGCGCCAACGGTGTCCGACGGGAATACCGGTCTGAATGAATCCTTTCCGGAAAATTCCGGATTATTTCTTAATTTTTTCCACCGCTCCACTTCTCGTTCCACCAATAATGATTCCGTTGGACATGGGAACATTCCGTTCATTTCGGCGAATCGGAGAGCACCTTTTCCGGAGAGCAGAACATGTTCGCTTTTATCCATAATAAGCCGGGCGACCGAAATAGGATTGAGAATGTTCTGAATTCCGGCTACTGCTCCGCACCGGAAGGTGGTGCCGTTCATTATGCTTGCATCCATCTCAATGTCGCCGTCGGCATTGACGAATGATCCCCTGCCTGCATCAAATGTTGGATCATTTTCCATCGATCGGATCGCCTGCTCTACTGCATCCACACTTGATCCGCCGGCGGCAAGTATATTCCAGCCTGCAGCAACAGCGTCGGAAACCCCCCGTTGATGAGATTCCACCATCTCATCCGGTATGTTCCACGCTCCGCCATGGACAATAATTGAGACCATATAAACCTGAAATTCGTAAGAAATTTCAAGAAATTTACTTAATTATATAATTTCGTCCTATGGAAAAATCGCCGGTATCGTTTAAAATAACAAAGACAGTCTCGCGACTGTCTTTGTCCAATAATGCTACAGTATTTCCTATTTATTGCCCGGCAGGATGGTAAATTTATTCTTGGAAGATTTGGAGATATCCTTTTCAATATCCCTGAGAGCGAACAGAATAATAACTGCAACGACAAAGAACATCTCCTGAGGCAACGCGACGAGAGCGATCGTAAAACTTGAAATCATGACCGCGATGTTAAAAATCAACCTGTACTTCTGATGTTGCTTGCTTTTGTTTGTATCATTATTGTTCATAGCACCCCTTTTGTTATGAATAACTGAATGTAATATATACTTCTGAAAACGATCTGTTGTGATTAACATCATAATGAGATAATTATAATTGTCGGACATGGGTAACTTATTTTGGAAGATTCTTTTTCACTAATTTGGTATATTTATCCACATCTATGAGATATACTTTTCCCGTCAAAATCCTGTTGTCAATCGTCTCAGCATTATTCATTGCATCATCGTCAATTTTTTCACAGCAGCAACATATCGTTCTCACTCCTCTGTTGATTCCTCAATCAGTCGATTCATCGTCCAATATTCGCTTTAAAAAAGCGCGGCGTCCCACAATTTGCCTTGTGCTGAGCGGCGGGGGATCCCGCGGAATGGCGCATCTCGGAGTGATTAAAGCGCTTGAAAAGAGCAACATTCCTATCGACTATATCGTCGGAACAAGCATCGGCGGTATCATCGGCGGTTTGTATGCATCCGGATATACAAGCGCTCAACTGGAATCGCTTGTTGATACCACAGACTGGAATTATGTTCTTTCACTGACGCAGGATACCGACCGCGAACAGCTCTTTCTCTCTCAAAAAGTTGCTGCTGATAGAAAACAGTTGACCATTCGGTTTGACGGCATTACTCCCATCCTTCCGTCCGGAATCTCCAGCGGTCAGCGGTTGACAAATTTTCTGAATCAGCTGACGCTGCAAAGTCTCTATCATCCAATACAATCCTTCGACGATTTGAAAATACCGTTTCGGTGCGTTTCGACGGACCTGATCACCGGAAAGAGAATCATCTTCAGTTCCGGGAATTTAACCGAAGCACTCAGAGCCAGCACATCCATCCCATTGTTGTTTCAGCCGTTAAAAAAAGATACGCTTGAACTTACTGATGGAGGATTACTGGACAATATTCCCGTCTCTGTCGCCCAATCACTTGGGGCGGACATCATCATCGCGGTCAACACAGTAAGTCCGTTGCGGAACGCGGATCAATTGAAAAGTCCATGGGAAATCACCGACCAAATCGTGAATATCATGGCCCAAGAAGCAAACCGCCGGTCGCTGGACAGTGCGACAGTCGTCATCACTCCTTCGCTCGGGAATTTTTCTTCGACAGATTTCTCAAATTTGGAATTTGCCATTCGGCAGGGTGAACGATCTGCCGAGGCGATGATTACTGTCATCAGGGATTCCATTAACTCGAAACGGAAACATTTATTCGTCGATAATTCTCCGATGGCCAATTTCTCGTTCCGGATTCGGTCGATCAAGGCATCCGATCTCGGTCCTGATTCTTCATATCTGCGTGAATTGAAATTATCCGACACTTCCAGCATTCCTGCAATACGCAAAGTACTCACCGACATCCACGAGTCCGGATCATACAAAGAGGTTCAGGCGGAGGTGAACATCGAGAACGGCATCGCCGATATAGCATTTACCGTGGAACACAATCCCCGTCTGCTGTCCGTTTCGCTCGCCGGCAACTCGGTGATTGACACAGACCTTTTGTTGACGGTATTCGAGTCTCAAGTCGGGTCGCCAATTCATTTTCACCGTTTGCGCGCTTCTTATGAGCAATTGTTGAATATGTACCGCAAAGACGGATATTCACTTGCACGAATCACCCGGGAATATTTCGACCGCGAATCCGGAATGTTGTCCATCGAAATAAACGAAGGGGTCATCCAAAAAATTTACCTGCAGGGTAAGGAGACGTCGCGGGATTGGGTGATCTGGAGAGAACTTGGATTCAGAGACGGAAATATTTTCACGGTCGACAAAGGGAAATCCGCATTATCAAATCTGTACGGAACGAACCTGTTTGATCAGGTGCTGATGGATGTCGGGTATGAAGAGGGCGAACCGGTGGTGACGATTCAAATGGATGAAAAGCCGACCGATGTTTCGCGGCTTGGTTTCCGGCTGGACAATGAACGCAACCTTCAACCTACAATTGAGTTCCGAAATGAGAATGTTCTGGGGACCGCTACGGAGATCGGTGCGAGTTTTGCCGGTGGATTGCGGAATAAACGATATGTAACGGACTTTCAAGCAAACCGAATCCTGAATACCTATTTCACGTTTAATTTTGATATTTTTTATGACCTGCGGGATATCTATACATACGCCGATGACCCGCAGCAAACAAACAGAAATTCATTTTCCCGTCTCAGAATCGGCGAGTACCGTCAAATCCTTTACGGCTTTTCGTTCAAACTGGGACGGCAGGTTGAACGTCTCGGTATCTTTAACCTCGAATACCGTGTCGAAGCGGATGAAGTGAAATTTACTTCCGGAACGGGTTATATCCCCGAACAATTCACGCTGCAGGCATTCCGCATCAGTTCGGTGATTGATTCACGCGACAGATATCCGTTTGCGCGTTCCGGTTCGCTGACGAATTTTTCCTGGGAAACGGCAACGTCCACATTTAAAAATGTTGTCGGTGATGTGGGATATTCCAAAATATTCTTTTCATACGAAACGAATATTTCCTACAGTTATTTCACCCTCCATCCCCGTCTGATTGTCGGCTTCGGCGATCAAACACTCCCTCTCACACAACAATTTTCACTCGGCGGCGAAGATCTATTTTTCGGGCTTCGGGAATATGACTCAAGAGGGAGACAGATATTCCTGACCGGCTTTGAATTCAGGACGCGATTCCCGTTTCAGTTTATCTGGGATACCTACCTGCGCATTCGGTATGATTTCGGAAGTATTTGGCCGCAGCGGGAAGATATTCGGATCAGGGATTTTCATCATGGTGTGGGAGCGACATTGTCGCTGGACACTCCTCTCGGTCCGATTAATTTCGGCGCCGGCAGAAGCTTCTACATACGGAGAGATTTACGCGACCAGCCATTCACCACCGGACCGATTCTCGCATACTTCTCACTCGGTTATCCGATTCTTTAATCGGTCTTTTCGCGAAAGCGCCAGACGCTTGCACCCAATATGACAATACCCATGCCGAAGAGCATCATCGCTTCATACCATAAATGCGAGATGCCGACTCCTTTTAATATAATGGATCGGATCACGATCAAATAATATTTCATCGGTATCAAATGAGAAATCCATTGAAGAAGTGTCGGCATGTTTTCGATCGGAAAGACAAAGCCGGAGATATACATCATCGGCAGCATCAGGAAGAACGTACCGACCATCATCGCCTGCTGCTGGGTCTTGGAGATTGTTGAAACAAACAATCCGAGACCGAGAGAGGTGAGCAGAAAGAATCCGGTCAAGAGAAAGAGCAGGATGACACTGCCGCGCACCGGAATGGAAAACCCGAAGACCATTACCAGCAATGCGATCGTCATCACAATCAATCCAATCAAGGTAAACGGAATTAATTTTCCGATGATCAATTCAACGGGCCGAAGCGGAGTCACCATCAGCTGTTCGAGTGTACCGATTTCTTTTTCCTTCACAATTGCCATTGCCGTGAGATTGGTTGTCGTAATCAACAAAATCAACACCAACACGCCCGGCACCATAAAGTTTCTGCTGATCAGAGACGGATTGTACCACGCGCGGGATTCAGCCGAAACTCCCCCGAGCCGTGTTACATCACCCACGAAATCCGCCAGCACGTTCTGCGAGAATCGATTGATGATCTGCATTGCATACCCTGACGCAATCGCGGTTGAGTTTCCTTCGCTGCCGTCGAACAACACCTGTACAGCTGCCGATTCGCGCTTAAGAATTTTATTGCCGAAATCCGGTGGAATGACAAGTGCCATCGAAACCGTGCTGTTATCGAGCAATTCCTGAATCTCCGAATAATCTTCCGTGGAATACCGCATGGTGAAATATCCGGAATTTGTAAATGATGATGCCAGAGCCCGGCTTTCACTCGATTTGTCAAGATCGCAGAGCACGAAATAAATATTTTTCACATCAAGAGACGCCGCAAAACCGAGGAACGTCAGCTGCAGAATCGGTGCAACAAAGATTATCGGCAGAAGCCGTTTATCTTTGAAAAACTGTTCGAACTCCTTTTGAATAAGAGCTTTTAACCGCTGCAGATTCATATCATACCGAATGATGTTGAAAACGTTTTACACTGACCGCAACAACCACACTGATGTATATGAATAAATACACCAATTGATCCCAGAATGCTTCTATACCGGCTCCTTTCAGGACAATTCCCCGCATAATAACGAGATAAAACTTTGCCGGAGTGATATTGGACAACACCTGAAGAAACCCCGGCATGCTGCTGATCGGAAACATAAATCCGGAAAGAATCATTGTCGGCAGCATGGAAATCAGCAGTGCAATCTGAAATGCCACCTGCTGGCTGTCCGCAATGGTCGATACCAACAATCCCTGACCCAGTGCCGCAAAAATGAAGATGAGCGTAGCAAAAAAGAGAAGGATCAGACTCCCTTTGATGACGACATCGAAGAGTAAATATGCCGATATCAATATGAGAGAGGCTGCAACAAGGGAGATCAGTGCATATGGAATCATTTTTCCCATAATGAGCGTCAACGGCCGTACCGGCGATACGTCGATCTGTTCGATTGTGTTCCTCTCCTTTTCCTTCACAATTGATAATGCGGTCGCCACAACTCCCGTAATTGCGAGAATAAATGCGATGAGTCCGGGAACAAGAAATTTCGCGCTCTTCATTTCGGGATTATACCAGATTCTTGCTTCATACTGAACCGGCACGTAACTTTTGCCGCCGATTCTTGATAAATTTTTCAGCACAATCTGCTGTGAATATTGCAGCGTTACTGCCTGTGCATATCCGATGATGGTCGTAGCGGCGTTCGGATCCGTTCCGTCAACGAGCAGCTGAATGGATGCTCGGCGTCCGGCCATGATGTCCGACGAAAAATCGGGCGGAATAACGAGCACCAATTTTACCTCGCCGTCGTCGATCAATGACTGTGCCAGTGTATAGTCCGATAGGGTGCTTGTATATTCAAAATAACCGGCCGTAATGAAGCTGTTGACGAGATCTCTGCTTTGCGAACTTCTCTCCGCATCGTACACCGCCATTTTGATGTTCCTCACGTCAAAGTTGAGCGCGTAGCCGTTCAACAGCAGCAGAATCGCCGGAATAATCGTGAGAATCGCCAGCACTTTTCTGTCCCTTCTGATCTGGCGAAATTCTTTTTTAAATATTGAATATAATTTTCTCATGATGTCAATCTGTTCCGTTACCGTGCTCAAGGAGATAAATAAAAACATCTTCCAACGATGGTGTGATTCTGGCAATTGCATGAAGATCGATGGAATGTTCCTGAAGCAATGTCCGAATATGAGCTCCGGCGGCCTCCTCGTCCTTCACATTCACATGGATTGCCGTTCCGAAAATCGACGTCTCGATCGCCCAGGGCTGATTGTCAATCTTTTCCATTGCTTCGACAGGATTAGAACAATGCACTTCAAGAATCGGGTGTTTAATATAATTTTGCTTTAACTGCTTCGGACTTCCATCTGCAATGATTTTTCCAGCATTGATCAGAATAATATCGTTGCAGTATTCCGCTTCTTCCAAAAAGTGCGTTGTCACAAGCACCGTTACACCTTCGGCGGACAATTCATTGATTAATTCCCAGAATCGTCTCCGCATCACCGGATCAACGCCGCTTGTCGGTTCGTCGAGGAAAACAATCCGCGGCCGGTGGATAACAGCACAACCGAGCGCAAGCCGCTGCTTCCAACCGCCGCTGAGAGTTCCGGTAATGCTTGTTTCCCTACCGTGCAGATTTGCAATCTCAAGAACCCATTTCTTCCGCTCTTGTAATTCGGAAGTTCCCAATCCGTACACGCGGCCGAAGAAATTGATATTTTCCTCTACGGTAAGATCCTCATAAAGAGAAAATTTTTGGGACATATATCCGATATGATCCTTCACTTTTTGAGGATCGGTATTAATATCGAAACCGCCGACTCTCGCCGTTCCTTCGGTGGAAGTCAGCAGACCGCAGAGCATCCGGATCGTGGTCGATTTTCCGGCGCCGTTTGCTCCGAGAAAACCGAATATTTCTCCCTGCTGCACTTGAAAGGAAATGTGGTCCACTGCAGTAAAATCCCCGAAACGCTTCGTGAGCCCTTCCACTTCAATCGTATTCATTGCGCTTCCCTGTTTGTCAAAAGTGAAATGAAGACATTTTCCAGCGACGGTCTGACGACGCGCCAATCTTCAACCGTGATTGAATGGGATTGCAGCAATTCCAACACCGGCGGCATATCTGCCGACGACGAACCGACAATGACGTTCAACCGGTCGCCGAACGCCTGAACCTCCTTCACCAATGCTGATTCTTTCATTAAAGAAAATGATTGCCGGATATTCGAACAAACAATTTCCACAACTTCCCCTACCATCACTTTTTTTAGTGTATCGGGCGTATCGGTCATCAGGATTGCACCGCTGTCCATTAATGCCACCCTGCTGCATCGTTCCGCTTCATCCATATACGGTGTCGTCATGACGATCGTAATGCCGGTACGCAGCAACGCAGAGAGCACTTTCCAGAAGTCCCTGCGGGACACTGGATCGACGCCCGTCGTCGGTTCATCAAGGAAAATAATATCGGGGGTGTGAATCAGCGTGCAGGCGAGCGCGAGTTTTTGTTTCATCCCGCCGGACAGTTTTTCGGCGAGTCTATCCCTGAAGTTCGTCAGCCGTGTAAACTCAAGAAGTTCGTTCCGTCTATCCTCATAATTATACACTCCGTGGATTTCGGCAAAAAATTCAATGTTTTCATCAATAGTTAAATCGCCGTACAGTGAAAATTTTTGGGACAAATACCCTATTCTATTTTTGACTTCTTCCTTCTGCCGTGCAACATCAAATCCCATCACCGAAACGGAACCGCTTGTCGGTTTTACAATACCGCAGATCATTCTGATGGCAGTTGTTTTGCCCGATCCGTCCGGACCGACCAGCGCCAGCATCTCACCGCGATTGACACTCAGGGAAAGATTATCCACGGCGGTGATGTTGCCGAACGTTTTTGACAGGGATTGAATTTCCAACGCAACCATTGAGTTTTCTTTCTTCGTGGGTGAAGAGCCGTTACTTTAGTAAGGCATCGGCGGGCATTCCTGATTTCAATTCACCGTTGCTATTGTCCACCTGCAGTTTTACTCCGAACACTAATTTAGTCCGTTCATCCTTCGTTTGAACATTACGGGGAGTAAACTCCGCAGACGGAGAGATATAGACCACGGTCGCAGGATATTTTTTTTCCGGATATGTATCAATCATCACTTCGGCGTTTCCGCCGAGTTTCACCTTTCCTAATTCTGTCTCTTTTACATAAATCATCAGCTCCATTCGTTCCAGGCGGGATATTTTTGCGATGATCGCACCGGTTCCGATGAGTTCGCCTTCTTCCGAGGGACGGAACGTCACCGTCCCGGATACCGGAGACAGAATGTAAGAGTCGGCAATCTGTTTTCTGAAGACATTGGCCTGAGCGATTGCCTGATCGACGCGTGCTTTGGCTCCATTCAGATCTTCCGGACGGGCGAATCGTTCGAGCTTTTGCTTGTTATTGAGCGCGGCGTTATACTGCGCACGCATAATGGTCAACCGAGATTCAGCATCCTCATATTGTTTGGAGGAGACAGATCGAGATTCGTAAAGATTTTTTATCCGTTCAAAATCCGCTTTCGCCGAGTTGAATGCTGATTCGGTTTGGCGGACCGCTTCATCGGCAGACTGTAAATCTTCCGTCCGCGCACCGTTTTTCAACAACTGCAACTGTGACTCTGCAAGTGCCACTCCTGCCATCGCCTGCTGCAGCTGAAGTTTCTGCATTTCCGAATCGATCACTGCCAGCGTATCACCGTCAGCGACGACACTTCCCTCTTCCACATAAAATTTCAGAATCTGTCCCGCCACTTTGGATGAAATATTTACCTCAACGGATTCCAAAATTCCGCTTGCTTCAATTCCTTCGCCGTTCGATCCGCAGCCAGCAAACAATAACAATGGTATCATTATGCAGATGTGAAAAAACGATCTGTTGAGCACTCCGTTCGTGTGGTTCCCGTTCAGAGCATTTGTGTTGCTTGAAGAGAGAGAGTTCATTGGTTCCTCTTACACTGTTGTGATGATTTCATAGGTAATAAATTCTTTTCGCGCTTCTTCAGTCAGAGCACCTTCAAAAATGACATGGAAAATTGTATGCATCGCTTCATCAGGAGCAAAAGAGTGTTCCGCAAGCACGTCGGGAACGACGATGTTCTGGACGCATGCCGTCAGCATCATCACTATCACTTCGCTGTTGATATCCTGACGAAAGATATTTTCCTCTTTTGCCCGGCGAATCATCTCGACGACCTTGCTGATGATCCGCTCGCGGCGAAACTTTTCCGCTTCATGCCAGATGTTCGGTGCAAACCGTTTCATATCCTGTTGGAAGGACTTGCTTAAACGTCCGAGAGTTTTGCTCATGAAGAATATGATGTCTGCCAGCCGATGGACAAATGGTTTCGGGGAATGTGTTATTCTGTCGATCTCTTTCTCAATATGATGAAGCATCAACCAAACGACGGTTTTTACAAGATCTTCCTTGCTTGGAAAAAACTTGTACATCGTCTTTTTACTGATACCCAGATCGGAAGAGAGTTCGTCTAATGTGACCTTATTAAAACCCAATTTGAAAAATCTCTCCCGTGCGAGTTCGACAATTCTATTTTTTGGTTCGTTTTCAGCAGAAAAATCCATTAAATGACCTTGTCAGTCTTGAAAGTACGTGTTAATAAGGGAAACTATTATCGTATTATGCGTTTCCATGATAACAATTTACTCCATCTATGTCAAGGTCTTACAGGAATATTAATAACTCTCTTTTTTTGAAGGGAATTTAGAGGATTTTACATCGGAAATGTAGGACTGAAACGCTCTTCTCATTGTCTCTGATAAGTTGGCATATTGCCGAACAAACCGCGGATGAAATAATTCATTCATTCCAAGCATGTCGTTTGTTACCAGCACCTGACCGTCGCAACCTGAACCGGCACCGATTCCTATCGTTGCACACGAGACGGATTTCGTCACTTTTGTTGCCAGCGAATCCGGTATTTTTTCAAGAACGATTCCGAATACACCAGCTTTGTCCAGCGCTTGTGCATCGCTGATTAATTGTTTCGCTTCTGCCGACTCCTTTGCGCGAACTTCATAAGTGCCGAATTTATAAATTGATTGAGGAGTAAGTCCCAAATGTCCCATCACCGGAATTCCGATATCCACCAGTTGTTCGATAAGAGGAATAATCCTTCTCCCCCCTTCCATCTTCACTGCTTCGGCTCCTGATTCCTTTAACAAACGGCCGCAATTCCGAACTGCTTCCTTTATATCAACTTGATATGACATGAACGGCATATCGGCAACAAGCATTGCCCGCTTCACGGCGCGGCGGACGATTTTTGTATGGTAGATGATTTCGTCGAGTGTGACCGGAATGGTCGTTTCGAGTCCCTGGATAACGTTCGCGACAGAATCTCCGACAAGGATGATATCGATTCCGGAATCATCCAGAAGCCGGGCAGTCGAGAATTCGTATGCCGTCAGCATCGCAATCTTCTCTCCCTTTTTCTTCATCGCGAGGACTGTTTTTGTCGTAATCCTTTTGTAATCCGACGACTGGGTGCTCATACACTCTCCTGAATAGTTTGTGCAAACCTGACATTCAATGCATTCATAAAACCGTTTTTCACAGCTTCCGATGCTTCTTCACGTGTCACTGTTCTACCGGCAGCACCGGAAAGATCGATTGTTTTTTCCTCGATAACCGTTACTACCGAGGACTTCGCTTCCGTTCCGTTTAAGCGCAACATTTCCGGCAGCAGTTTGTGTCCCGCTCCGAGCAAAATCGAACCATGCTGAAGTATCGCATTAACTCCGTTCGGTGATGAGAATCTTCGTTGAGCGCTCCCCACAAGTTTTTTACCGTCGATTTGCACTTCATACCGTGCCGATGATGAAAAACAAAGAACCGATTCCTGTTTACGGTAGAGAGTTGTGAAGTCGGGTTGAACAGTCTCGTACGAAATGCGAGGAACGATTGACGATAACCCGTTCACCAGCGCTTTGCTGATCAGCGAATACATCTCCGTAATGCCGATGCCGTCGCCGTTCATGACGACGGAATATGTCAATTCATCTGCATGAAGAACGGCGCGGCCGCCGGTGGGACGCCGGACGACATCAATTCCGTATTCACTGCATTTCTGCTCATCGATGTCCCTTACCGATTGGTGGTAACCAAGCGATACCGCCCATGGTTTCCATCCATACAACCGAACTGTCGGCGGAATTTCTCCGCGCAGGAATTGTTCAACGAGCTGCATGTCGAACTGCATGTTGAATTCGCCGGAATGTTCAGCATAGCCGATGAAGTTCCAGGGACCATTGAATGGAGAAGACATTGTCACTCGCCGCCGGATGAATGTGTGCGGGATGTGATGATACCTCGTTTTGAGGCAGCAACAAAATCGATCACCTGCTGCACTTCCGGAGTAATGGTGATGGATGATTTGATTTTCTCTATTCCCTGACTGACATTCAGTTTGGATAAAAATAAGATTCTGTATGCGTCGTTCAGCGAATCGATCGCCTCTTTGGAAAATCCCCGGCGGCGTAATCCGATGATGTTCAAACGTTGATACGACACCGGCCATCCGCCGGCGATAATGTAGGGAGGAATATCTTTGGGAATTCTGAAGTGGCCGCCGACCATCGTATGAGCGCCGATATTGACGAACTGATGGATAGCGGTTAATCCGCCGATAATTGCAAAATCCTGAATTGTAATGTGACCGGCCATCTGCACGGAGTTTGCTATAATGACATTGTTTCCGATGACACAATCATGAGCAACATGAACGTAGGCCATTAAGAGACAATTGCTGCCGACCGCCGATTTAAGATGCTGCTTCGTTGTCCCGCGGTTGAGCGTGCAGAATTCTCTGATGGTGGAATTATCTCCCAATTCGAAAAATGTCCGCTCATTTTTGTACGACAAATCCTGCGGCGGGGTTGAAACAACTGCTCCTTTATGAATTTTGCATTGCTTTCCGATCCGCGCTCCGTTGGCAATGAGCGTATGAGGACCGATATACGTTCCTTCGCCGATTACTACATCGTCTTCAATAACTGCATACGGATCGACAACAACGCCATCCATGAGTTCTGCTTTGGGACTGACGATAGCCGTGGAATGAATCTGTACCGATGATGCCATATTAATTTGATCCTTTTGGTCTGTCAACAATTGTAGCCATCATTTCCGCTTCGCAGACAAGCTGACCGTCGACGAATGCCTCGCCGCGCATCGTGCAGACTTTGCTTCGGCGGTTGATCATTGTCAGCTCATACACTAACTGATCGCCCGGCACAACCTGCTTTCGGAATTTGGCGTTGTTTATTCCCATGAACAGCACAAGCCGGTCGTTTGTATCGGATCCGTCGAGAAGCAGAATGCCTCCCGTCTGTGCCATCCCTTCAATAATGAGAACACCGGGCATTACCGGTGCACCGGGGAAATGTCCCTGAAAAAACTGTTCATTCATCGTCACACTTTTCACGCCGACGCACCGCTCGTTCAATTGAAACTCAACAATCTTATCGACCAGCAGGAACGGATAGCGGTGCGGCAGAATCCGCTGAAGAGCGTTGACATCGAAGATGACCCCTTGTTTTTTCTCATGCTGATATTTCTTTACGATCTTTTTCTGTTGATACAACTTCCGGACAACTTTGGCGAATTCCACATTGGCAGCATGTCCGGGACGCGCGGCGAGAATATGTCCTTTCAGCGGCACACCGATCAACGCAAGGTCGCCGAGCATATCAAGAAGTTTGTGGCGTGCCGGTTCATTCTTAAACCGCAGCGCTTTGTTATTGATCGGCTGGCCGTGTCCTCCCAGAAAAATTGATTCCTTAATGCCGAGTTTGTCAGCGACACGTCGGAGCTCTTCATCGGGCAAATCTTTATCCGCGATAACGATCGCATTATCCAGTGTCCCCCCTTTGATCAATCCTGCTTCCCGTAATTGTTCCACTTCATGCAGAAAACAAAAGGTCCGGCACATGGAAAATTCCGGTACAAATTCCTTTTCCAAATTAAAAATACCGGTATGCTGGCTTCCCAATGCGGGATTATTGTAATCGACCATCACCGTCAGTCTGAAATCGTCCGTCGGCAGCGCTACGATATGCACGCCGCGCTTTTCATCTTTATACTCCACCATCTGATCGATCACCAGATAATCTTTCGGAGAATCCTGAATCTCAAATCCCGCTTCCTGCAGCACATCCACGTATGGTTTTGCGCTGCCGTCGCCGATCGGCGGTTCGATCCCGTCGATGTCGATGATGATATTGTCGATCAGCAATCCGACGATGGCCGCCAGAACATGTTCGGTTGTATGCACACGCACTTCGCCGATGCCGAGCGTGGTTCCGCGCGCAACATCAACAACGTGATCGACATCCGCAGGAATTTCAGGAGAGCCGCCGATATCAATCCGGCGAAACCTGATACCGTAATTTTCCGGGGCAGGTCGAAATGTCATGGAACATTTGGTTCCGGTGTGCAGACCGATTCCGGACATCGAGACAGGTTTTTTAATTGTTCGTTGCTGTACTAACATCGGATCTCCTCATGTATTTTCTGCGACGCACGATGACGCCCGGCGTTCTGCCTATCATGAATTTTTGCTCTCTTTGTTAACCAACTGTGACAATGTTGCTTCAAGTTCTTTTACTTTTATCTGCAAATCACGCAGTTCCATCACCATCTCCGGAAGGGATCGGGATGCTGCTTCGATCTTTTTCCATTTTGATGCCTCTTTCCCGGGAAACCCTGCATATGTTTCGCCGGCATTCGTCAATGCCCGCGTGATAGTTGCGCCGCCTGCAATCTTAACATCATCCGCCGTAAACACATGTCCGGTGACGGCGACAGCACCGCCGATCATATTGCGGTCGCCGATCTTTGTGCTGCCGGCAACTCCGGACGAACCGGCGATGACCGTATCTTCCCCAACGGTTACATTATGTGCAATTTGAACAAGATTGTCGAGCTTCGTCCCGCGTTTGATTCTCGTTTCCCCGAGCGTCGCGCGGTCAATACAGGTATTTGCCTGAACTTCAACATCATCCTCGAGCACGACGATGCCCAACTGAGGAATTTTTTGATACGAACGGTCCTTGGTCGGAGCAAACCCGAATCCGTCGCCACCTATCACCGCGCCGGGCTGAATGATCACTCTTTTGCCGATGCGGCATTCTTCGCGGATGGTAACATGAGCGTAAATCATCGAGTCATCACCGACCACAACGTCGCGTCCGATGGCAACATGCGGATGAATTGTTACCCTGCTGCCGATCACCGTCTTGTTTCCTATCACCGCGTAGGCTCCGATTGAACAATCCTTGCCGAAGGTGACATCGTTACCGATCACGGCTGTGGGATGAATTCCCGGTTCAACATCTGTTTTTTTCGGAGAAAATGTCTGTATGGCAATGACGAATGAAGTATAAGGATCATCGCAGGCGATCAATGCAGGAGGTAGCTTTGCAAAACGGGATTTGTCAAATTTTTTGTTGACAAGAAGACACGAGGCAAGTGTGGTTTCGGCGTACTTTTCATATTTGGGATTTGCAATGAAGGACAACATTCCCGACGCTGCTTCTTCAACCTTTGCAACACCGGTAATACCGAGAGTGCCGTCGCCGATGACGTCTCCGCCCAGCTGCCGGGCTATGTCGTTGACTGTTATCATAGAAATGGCAACGAGGTCTCGCGACCTCGTTCAATTATTTTTGCATCAGTTTTGAGAGAACTTTTTGCGTCAGATCATGCTTTGCGTTGGCAAATAACAGTAACGTTGAGCTGCTCCGGTCGACAACGTAGTCATATGCTTCTTCATCCGCAACATCCTTCACCGCTTTGAATATTTTTTCCTGAATCGGCTTCATCAATTCATTCTGTTTGGTGAACATTTCACCGCTCGTCCCGAATTTCTGATTTCTGAAATCGACGATTTTGCGGTCCAAATCCTGCAGTTCCTTTTCCACTTCGGCGCGTCTCTTGTCGGACATGATCAGTTTTCGCTTATCATAATCCTCAACCTTCTTCTGCAAATCAGCGGCTAACTGGTTCAATTCTGTCTGCCATTGCTGTGCAAGCGCATCCATCTGTTTCTGCGCATCCTGTGCTTCCGGCAGTTTTTCCATCACCGTGGCCGAATTGATGAATGCTATCTTCGTTTGAGCTTCAGCAAACACCGCTGTCAGGGAAAGTCCCAGCACTAATAAGATTGTTTTCATAATATTCCTCACTGTTAATGACCGGCAGAACCGGCAACGATTCCGCTGCCACAACGGTCAATGCTGAACAGAGGTGAGCGATGACCGCCGGATTCCGATCCTTCTATTTTCCGCCCCGCTTTAACATATCAAGCACTTTGTACGTATAATCAAATTGCGGGTCGGCGTACAGGACGGGCACTTCCGTTGCACGGTCTAGAACGAAAGAGAGTTTCTGCTCTTTTGCGACTTTTTCGATCGCCTTAAATACTTTTTCCTGAATCGGTTTCATGATCTTTTCGCGCTGGACAGCCAATTCCTGCTGCTTTTCCTGTCTGTACTGATTCAACTTCTGTTCATCCTCTACCAATTCTTTTTGTTTAGCCTGTTTGGTTGATTCATTCAGCATGTTTGCCTGCTTTTGGTACTCTTCATATTTCGCCTGCAGTGCCTGTCCCCGCTTTTCAATCTCTTCCTGCCATCCCTTCAAGATCGCTTCGAGTTTTGCCTGCGACTCTTTTGCTTCGGGAAGTCCTTTGATGATTTCTTCGGAATTCACGTAACCGATCTTCAATGCCTGCTGCTGAGCAAACACGGATGCCGTGAAGAGCATAAGAACGAATAATAATTTTTTCACGATGACCTCTATGCTAATGATAAAAAAATAATTGTGTGCTGCTCATGTATTAAAATCCTCTTCCAAACTGGAAGTGGAATTTCCAGCCGGCGGGACTCTTAATGCCGGCGGTGATATTGTCGTAACCATATCCGTAATCAAACCCAAGCAAGCCGATCGGATTGATTAAAAGCCGCGCTCCGAATCCTGCGGAACGCTTAAGATCAAAAATTTCGGATGTTGCAAGATTTTCCCAAGTGTTCCCCGCTTCCGCAAATGTGAGGAAATATATCGGGATGGGATTCAGTGCAACATTAAAACGAAGCTCGGCGGTATGTTTTGCCATCGCCAGCGCCGGAATATATTGGCCGTTCACGTTCACTGGACCGATACTTCTGTCTTCATAACCGCGGAGAGGCGTCGTCGCAATCTGTCCGAGTCCGGTTCCTCCCATGTAGAACGTTTCGATGTATGGAACGTACGAATTTTTTTTGTAAGGAAAAATGGAACCGATCTGCGATCCGAAATAAAGAGCCACACGGGAGCTGTTCATTACCGGCATGTACCAGTCAGCCGAAAAAATATGTTTATTGTATTGAGCCGTTCCCGGAAGAATCGGTGCTCCGGCAATTTCCGTGAAAAGGGAGATATTGCTTCCCTGTGTCGGGAAGAGCGGACTGTTGACGCTGTTTCGCTGGATGACCTGCGATATGCTTAACTGGCTTGTTTTTCCTGCCTGATAGAAATAGGAGGAACCGACATTGCTGACATCAAGATTCTGGAATCGGAACGTCCAGGTTGCACTGAAATAGTCATCCGGAAATTTGAACCGGCGGCCGATACTGATCGTTCCGCCCTGCTGATGAATCGAATAATAATAATCCTGCTTGGTATCGTAAAGACTGAAACCGAACGAGGTCGGCGTATCGTACACCCACGGTTCCCGAAAAGAGATGGAGAACGTCCGGTACCGCGATCCTTCGCCGAATTGCCAGTCGAAGTTCAACACTTGTCCTCCTCCGCCGGAGAACGGTTCGGAAATGTCAAAATTATTAAATGTTAGTCCGAGCGCCCCTGTTGCACCGAACGCTCCGCTGTATCCGACGGAAGCATTGAAGGTGTCGCTCGACTTTTCTTCAACGTCGAGAATGATATCCACATTCTTGTCATCAACAAATTTCGTGTCCGGCTTGATTTTTTCCGGATTGAAATAATTCAGCACCGACAGCTGCCGAATGCTTCGGATAATGTTGGACCTGCTGAAATAGTCGCCGGGACGGACGTATAATTCCCGCCGGATGACACGCTCCTGTGTTTTCGTATTGCCGCGGATTTCCACGCCTGCAATTTTGAACTGATTTCGTTCGCGCACGCGAATAATGATATCGATCTCATCGTCGCTGACCTTCTTCTCCTCGGGATCGATCTGTACAGTCAGGTAACCGTTATCAAGATACATCGATGCCACATCCGTCTGGTCCTGATTTCCGCGGAGATTTTGTTCAAATTTCTGCATGTCATAAATCTCGCCCGACTGGAATCCAAGACGCTGATTCAATGCCTCTGTTTTAAATACCGTATTACCTTCCCAGACAATGGAACGGACCTTGTACTGAGGACCTTCAAACAGATAGAGTTTGAGGATAATATTTTCTTTGTTCGTGCTGAAAACGATGGAGTCGGTCAGCAGTTCTGCATCCCGAAATCCGTTCTTTTTATAAAACTCGATCAGTTTCTTTTTTGCATCCTCATACTTCTTCTTGTCGAGTTTGCCGGTTCTCCAGAATTTCCACCACGCAGTTGTGTGAACATCGGGAAGTTCGCTTTCAAGGTCTCCGTCATCAAAAAATGCATTGCCAAAGAATTGGACTTCGCGAATTCTGGCATCAGTCCCTTCGTCAATTGTAAACTTGAGCACTTGACGTCCCTTGGAAGAAGGATCCGCGGCATCGATTAATTCCGAAGTGATTTCCGCCTGAAGATAACCTTCTTCTTCATATGCTTTTTTAATAATCTTTGTGATTTTGTTGATCTCCTGCGGGGAGATAATTTGTCCTTTCGTTACGTTAATCTTCTTGTCCAGATCATCGTTATCAAGCTCATCGTTGCCCGCATATTCCACCCTTTCGAGACGGGGAAATTCTTCCACGGCGATGAGCAGATAGACACCGTCTTCGATAAAATTTTCCGCCTGAATGTCGATATTAGAAAAAATCTTCAGATTCCAGAGACGCAAAATGGCATTCCGTGTTTGCTCCCCGGGAACCGTGATTTCATCTCCGATTTTCAGCCCGGAGTTCCCGATGATGGCCGCCGGTTCGGCAAGTTTATTGCCCGAAACACTGATGCCGAGAATTTTATATTGTTTTTGCTGAATCCCCTGTTGTGCGAACACCACACCGGTGACGCAGAGAAGCGCAAAAGCTATTTGTCGTATTGTCATTGTAATTCGATTAGATTCCTGAAACACTTTTTAACAAACGCCGCACGTAGTTTTTGGACGAAGTGGAAGATGGGGATGATATTTGTTCGCTGACCTTACCGAATCTCCGTTCCCGATTTTGGTACGATTCGATCGCGTGATATAATTCATTCCTTCTGAAATCGGGCCATAGAACATCTGTCACATACATTTCGGAATATGCCAGCTGCCAGAGCAGAAAATTGCTGATTCTCAATTCGCCGCTTGTCCGCAGCAAAAGATCCGGATCGGGGATATCGCGCGTGGATAAATTTTTTGAAATGACTTCTTCCGTAATGGCCCCGGGAGTTAATGTTCCCGATGCAATCTGATCCGCAATCCGTTTCATTCCCTGCGTAATATCCCACCGGCCGCTGTAGCTCAATGCAAGCACGAGCGTCAAACCCGTGTTCTTCTTCGTCAATTCAATCGCATCCAGAAATTCATCCTGCGCGTCCTGAGGAAGCGATGCGAAATCTCCGATCGTTCTGACACGGACGTTGTTGTTGTGCAATCGGTCCCGTTCGTCACGCAGCGAACTGACAAGAAGCCGCATGAGAATCGATACTTCGTCTTTCGGACGATTCCAGTTTTCCGTTGAAAATGTATAGAGGGTAAGATATTTAACGCCAAGCTGTCCGCACGCTTCCACAATATCCCGAACGGAATTAACGCCTTCATGATGTCCGGCAACGCGGGGCAGCGAACGTTTTTTTGCCCACCGTCCATTGCCGTCCATAATCACCGCAATGTGAGCCGGTATATTTCCGTTTTTGAGCAGTCTTTCCTGCAGTTTTTTATCTTGACTCGATGGCCGAGCCATTCCCTTTGCCAAAGAAAACCCCGAAATTATTCAATAGACCTAAATGTACCGTATGATACATTGAAAAAACCAAGTAAAGATACTCTTTTCCGTACAGATAATCAACGATTTAGACGGCTTTGATGAGGTGAAGTTCCTCATTATATTAGATCCCAATGAAACGAAAGCAATCTATTATAGTTATTGGTGGCGGTGCAGCTGGAATGATCGCCGCGTGGAGGGCGGCATCTCTCGGTGCCGATGTTGTTTTGCTGGAAAAAAATTCCAAGCCGGGTATTAAGATACTGATTTCCGGAGGGGGAAAGTGTAATATCACCAACGGCAGCGATATCCGGACAATGTTGAAACAGTTTCAGCAGAATGAATCCCGATTTTTAAAATACTCATTTCATTCTTTCACAAACACCGATGTTCTCGCATGTCTGCGCAATGAGGGCGTGGAAACATACACGCGGGAGAACGGGAAGGTGTTTCCGAAGAGTCACAATGCCGATGATGTCGTTGCGGCATTGATGTCCATGATGAATCGGGCGGGCGTTGATGTTCGAATGCAGTCACCTGTTAAAAATATCTTGAAAAATCCGGACGGCTCATTTTCCGTTTCGACTGCTTCGAAATCGTTCCAAGCGGATAATGTTATCGTCGCAACCGGGGGTTCTTCCTATCAAAAGACCGGCACAACAGGTGACGGTTTTCGGTGGATTTCGTCATTGGGTCATACCATCGTTCCGATCCGGCCTGCACTGACGCCGATTTATCTTGCACCTCGGCCGCCTTCGGCATGGCAGGGGACGCCCGTACGGGATTGTGCGCTTCTTGCCGTCGTTCAATCAACGGAAAAATCCCCCGGTTCGGTCGCAGCGTCGTGGAGAGGGGATGTCTTGTTCACTCATTTAGGACTTTCCGGCCCCGCCACGCTTGAAGTAAGCAGAAATGCATTCCTCGCGCATGAGCAGGGATTAACCATCGACATGTGTGTCGATTTCTATCCCGAGATGACGGCAGACCAGCTTGATCTTCGGATTCAGGAGGAAATTTCTTTATCCCCTTCCCGCTCGGTACTGACGTTGACTGAACAATTGATCCCGCAAAAACTTGCAGAATATCTTCTCTCGATTCCGGGAATTGCATTCACAAAAAAACTGAATCAGCTTTCCAAAACCGAGCGCCGGAGCATTGTATCCACATTGAAGCGATGCAGCGTCGGAGCTGTCAGCGATATTCCTTTGGACCGCGGAGAGGTGACAGCCGGCGGCGCAGAATTATCGGAAGTACATCCGACCACAATGGAATCCAAACTCGTAAGCAGGCTCTACTTATGCGGTGAGATTTTGGATATTGCAGGTCCTGTGGGAGGATATAATCTTCAGGCGGCGTTTTCCACTGGATTTGTCGCCGGAACGC
>CAZQSI010000035.1:26515-28512 GCA_964596155.1 uncultured Chitinophagaceae bacterium | reverse complement strand
CTTTTTATCAATGTGGCAGGCATCAGCGATTCCGTCACATTCCGTTATTCAGGAGTAAAATTTATTGAAATACCTGCCGGCGGTTCGGCTACGCTGCCCGTGACGTTTGGTCCGGTGTCACGGGGAAGCAAAAGCGCGGTCATGCGGATCGAGTCGAGTGATCCTCTCTATTCCACTCTGAATATTACTTTGACCGGACATGGATTTACAAAACTGAGTTTTGAAAAATTATCGTATGACTTCGGTTCGGTTGCTGTGGATAAAGATTCTTCCATTACATTTTCCATTCCAAACGAGCTTGAAAAAACAATATCCGTTTCATTGATCGGCGTCAGCGACTCGGTGAATTTTTCAGCCCTCACCGTTCCCGTCATCGCAATCGACACGGGAAAATCTGCTGCCGTGACGCTCCGGTTCCATCCGAAAAGCCCCGGTGATAAGCGAACGGCAGTTTTATTTTCAACATCGGATCCGCGGTTGCCGTACGTGCAATTGTCCGTGACCGGGTCGGGAATCGCCAAAAATTATCTCTCCCGGAAAATTGCCATCGATACGGCATATGGAAGATTCGTTCAGGACTCAACACTGATTCAGGATCATTTTCGATTGCTGCGGCTCACATTGACAAAAGCCGAGCTCTCCGTCGGTATCGCCGCAGTGACGAGGTATTCGGGATATCATTCAGTGTTCATCGTTCAACCGTCAAAGAACATTTCTGCAACCGAACGGGACTCGCTGCAACGGTTTGTCGCTGCAGGAGGGATGCTGGTACTTGCCGCCGATCACCGAGACTCGGCATCTGTTCGTCTCAATACTTTTCTGAGCGATGAGTCCTGGAAAACACGATTTCAAACAGCACCCGGAGTCCGCTTTTCGTCCGAACTGCTGATCGATTCAGCATTTATAGAGGGAAAAGAGAAAGGTAAATCTGTTTCAACATCCCACGGCCTCAACAGATACACCATCGGAGTTGATTCGCTCATTGCTGCCGAAGGAAGTTATCTTCTTTGGGATAGTACGTCAGCATCGACCGAAGTGTTGTTTTCCGCCGGTTCGCCGACGCTGTTTATCAAACGTCAGGATGGTTCGATCGTCAAAGCGAATCGAAGACTCCCCACAGTGACAGTGACAAGCATCGGAGCTGGAAAAATCATTGCGCTTGCAGATCCGGAAATTTGGTGGAACGGCATTCCTGAAGATTCGTCGAGACACTTCGGCATCTATGCGGGAAAAAATACCCGGTTTGCCCTGAACATATTCGGATCGATCGAAAACGTCATTGCTCAGCTGCGCGAAATGATTGAAGAGAAATATGAACTGATCAGCATTCCGTACACATTCCGTGATTCATCGGTGCTCACACTCTTCAGAGATCTCGGAGAGCATAATAATTATCTGTGGAGAATGTTCGGCAAATACGACAGGAAGAACGGCTACAAGGAGTTTCCGACAGATTTTCGTACGATCAACCGCGGGGAAGGTTACTGGCTGATTACGAAAAATAAACAAAAGATCAACCTCGGGTCCACAAGCATTCCCGGGATGGAGGATGACTTTCCGATCGAAGTCAATCCCGGATTCACCATGATCGGAAATCCTTTTCCGTACAGCGTCAGCTGGAGCAAATCATTTAAGGAAGACAGCGTAGAACATGTCATCTGGTCATACGAAAAAGGAGAATATGATTCGACCACGACTATCATGGCGCCGTTTAAGGGATATTGGGTCTATAATAACGGCAAGAGTAAAAAGCTGATCAAAATCAGTTCGGCTCCTGTTTCCTCGACTGGTCTGTTGCCGAAAGATGATCGGGGAGTCCATCGTTACTCATCCCCGGAATGGAAGATGCGGATATCCGTTCAATCGCAGGATAGGTCCGATACGAAAAATTTCATCGGTATGCTGAACGATGCTTCCGACGGATGGGATCCTTCGGACTTTTCCAAACCGCCGGCGTCTCCTTCCGATTATATTTCCTTGTCAATTGTACGGGATGA